>NZ_JAKKRK010000018.1:0-85243 GCF_025654545.1 Shewanella sp. SM20
CAAATCATCGCGTCCATCGGCAATTTACGCCGTCTTAACGTCGCAACGCCCTGAGAGTCTAGACAAGATTGAATTAACTCAGGTTCTAACACATCTGCTAAGCAGGTGAATTCGGTTAGGCGGGTAATATGAGTACGGGCGAGTGCTTCTGAGAGTTGCATAAAAAATCCGATGACATGAGGTCATCGGATTTTGATCTTTTCAGCGAGATCGTCAAGCGATCTGTCTTAACTGATCGGCATTAGGCTACCGAGAGGTTATTTTTATATTGGCCTTCGGCCGAAAGCACGCCACTTTTATAATAGCTTCTAAATAGACCTTCCCTGAGTCCCTTTTCAAGATAGATCTCAAGGGCGAGTTGACCATTGTCATGATACCAAAGGGCCATGCCTTGTTCTTTACCATCCTCAAAATAGATTTTTTCTTCAATTTGACCATTGGGATACCATTTTACATGTTCGCCATGTAATTGGCCTTCGGTATTGAAGGGTTCACGCCATGCAGGCTTACCTGAGTCGTAAAATTCTTCAATGACTTTGCCCGTCACATCGTTAAACACTTTTTGTTTAATCGCTCCATTGGGATGATACCAAACGGCTTCATATTCATAGCCTTGGTTGTAATATCTTTCAGCTTCTAGTGAACCATCAGGGTAATATTGTTTTTCAATTCCGTGGATAACATCTTGCACTAAGGGCCGGATCAGCTGTATTTGTCCAGATTCATAGTAGCGAGTTAACGTATTGATATAATAGCCATTGCTATCTTGTTCGGCGGTTTCTTTAAGCTGACCATTGCCATAAAAGTATTGAATAAATTGACCTTGGGGATGGCGATCTTCTATTTGATTGATCTTGCCCTCATGGTCATACCACGTTTGTGTTCCAAGTTGCTGATCATTAATAAAGTTGCCTTCAAATAACAGGGTACCTAGGGCATTAAATTGGCGGGTCACGCCATTACGTTCGCCAAAATAGTTTGAATCGACGGCTTGGGTAAGCCCTGGGCTTTGGGTGATGATTCTAAGTATACCCGCACCATCTTCAGCAGTGAGTTGGTGAAAAGTGCGGTGCAGTTGGCCTGTTAGGCTGGCGTAATCTTGAATATCGCCTTGCACTATATTGTCAGCATCGAGGGTAAAGTGGCTTATCAATAATGCATCGAGATTGTTAAGCTCAACTTGCCACAACGCCTTTATTTGGCTGTTCTTTTTGGGGGTGATACTGCACACTTTTACCTTGTCGAGCCAAAAGTGCTGCTCGGGGAAAGGGAATTGATTGCTGATTTCGAGGCGGTCGAATTCGGTATGGTGGAATTCGCAGCATTCATTGGCGTTTTCCCAGCCCAAGAGTTCTATGACTTGGGGCGTATCGTAGTGATAGAGAGTTAAGCCGTGGTCGGCATTTTCTTCGCAAGAAGCTGCGTCTGCCTTTGTCGCATGGATTTTTAAGCTGAAGTAGCGCTGGAATAGCGGTGCAGCGACTGACGGCTCCTGCGTTAAATCTTGTTCTTGGCTGAGTGTTTGTGATTCAGTTTGAAGATGAATGTCTTTTGGATCGCGGCTAGTTTGGTTTGAGGGAAATAACTTGGCTTTGAGTGCGCGAAACAACGACATTGGGGGAAATCTCCATATCCATATGTAAAACGATAGGCTTATCTGAGGGATACTCATGGCAACTGAGTATTTCTGTGCGCATATCATAGCGGTTTATGGATTCGTTTCTCAATGCTTGATTGCTCAAAATACCGTTTAATCAGAGTGGCACATTAATAAAAGCAGAGGAATAAAGACAAAATGCTTGATAACTTTTTTGCAAAATTACCCACAGATTTATCGGCCGAAGTGTTTGAAAAACTGGCGGGTAATGACACTGTGACCGTAGAACGCATCGTTTCCAATGGGCAAGCTACGCTCGAAGCTCAATGGTACGATCAAACTCAACATGAATGGGTGATGCTGCTCAAAGGCGAGGCGACGCTTGAATTTGAACAAGGTGAACCCGTTACGCTAACTCCAGGTGACTATTTAACGATTTCGCCACATCAAAAACATCGAGTCGCTTCGACTTCTATAAGTTCAGAAACCCTATGGCTCGCGGTATTTTACGATTGATGAGGGTTAAGGCTACAGGTTAACGATTCTGCCATAGCCAACTGGGCGTATTGAGTAAGTCTTGGCCTTGGATCTGCGTTTGGCCTAAGGTTTTGTCTAAGGCCAAGGTATTGCAGTGTTCAAATTGGCTTAAGGCATTAATAAGCCGATTTGCATGGGAAACCACCCACAACTGGCACTCTTCCGATACCTTAGCGATTAAGCGTGCAAGCGCAGGTAATAAGTCGGGATGTAGGCTAGTTTCTGGCTCATTTAACACCATAAGCTCTGGCGGTCTTGGGGTCAGTAGGGCGGCGATTAACAGCAAATAGCGCAGGGTGCCATCCGACAATTCACTGGCATTGAGTGGCCTTAATAAACCATGCTGATGAAATGCGAGCACTAAAATGCCGCCCTCTTGAGGTTCGATTCGAACCTCAGCACCGGGAAACGCATCGCTGACCGCATGATCAAAAGCCGTTTTATCACCTATCTCAAAAATGGTTTGAATTGCTGATGCAAGGTCGCGCCCATCGTGGTGCAATACTGGCGTGGCTGTACCTAATTGTGGACGACGGGCAGGCGCTTCTGCATCGGTTCTGAAGTGATCGTAAAAGCGCCATGCGCGGATACTATCGCGAAGCTTTAGCACTTCAGGGCAGTGCTCTGGATCGGCAAGTTCGGTAAAAATACTGTCGCCGTTTTGCAGGTGTGCGCCTAAGGTTATCCAGCCTTGTCCGTCAGCAGTGCGACTCTTTACCATAGGACCACGGCGCTCAACCAATACAGTTGAGGGCCGATACTTAGGCCCGTTCCAAATGGCTTCGCGCTTGATTTGTGGATCTAAGCCAAACAGCGTGGTGGCGTCGGGTTTGGGTAAACCGAGTTCAATAAGATAGCTAAAATCTTCGCCAGCAAATCCAAGCTTTAGGCGTTTTGGCGCTTGCCTGACGGTGGCTTCAATGGCGGTGTCGCCCGCTAGCATACTTTTGGTGGGGTTTTCTGGTCCCGCCCAAAAGCTGGAGTCGAGTCCGCCTTCTTGGGCTAAAGCATTGACAACGCCGCCTTGCGCCGTTTGTGCGAGTAAACGTAGTGCCTTGTATAGATTCGATTTACCACTGCCATTTGCCCCTGTGATCAAATTGAGTTGCCCTAGGGGCAAGACGATTTCACGCAGAGAGCGATAATTGAAAATAGCGAGTGTGGTCAGCATAGAATATCCAAGACTGAAATGAGCTGATAAGCCAGTAAATTTATCGACAAAGTAAATTAAACATGACGATAAAACAATGGCATTTACAGTAGCACTTTGTTGAGCACTCTTTGCCAGTTACCACCCATAAAACGGTCGCGGTCAGTAGATTTAAAGCGCGCCTTGGCTAAGGCATCGTCGATACGGCTCATGCGATCGATATGATTCAGCTCGGGGATCACTACATGTCTGGGCTCTGCATCAAAACCTAGCACGCCTTTCGCCCTCAGGCTGTACCACCATTCTTGATATTCTTTAATGCCTTTGGCGTTGTCATTACCCAGTGCCAGTAGGTTTTCTTGGCCTCGGAGCGGGAAGTCATTAGCGATTGCCACGCAGTCCACTCCACCAACACGCATAACGTATTCCAGTTGTCGAATATAATCATCAATCGTGGGCACGGCATTATTGGTAAGCCAGAAACTCATCATAAATACGCCGAATACGCCGCCGCTATCGCCGATGGCGCGGATCACTTCATCGGGGGAACAACGGGCATGGTTTACTATACCGCGCGCTGCGCCGTGGCTTTGCACTATGGGTGATTTAGTGATTTTTGCGATATCTAAAGCGGTTTGAGCGCTGGAGTGACTCACATCGACTAAGATATTGGCGTGATTGAGTTTGGCGATAAGCTCGTGCCCGTGGGCCGTGAGTGGTTTATTGAGTCCGCCACTGGCATCATTATCTAAGGCGCCACCGGCAAAGGTATTGCCGTAATGGTGGGTGAGTTGCAGTACGCGTAGCCCTTGTTGATGAAACTCATCTACCCGCGCCCACTGGTTAGCTTCACTGTCTTCTTCGACACAATCTGCGCCTTGGATTTGAAAGTATACCGCAGTGCGCTGGCTGTCGCGGGCACGTTGAATATCTCGTCCCCTCAGGCCTTGCAACAAAATATCGGGATGATCGCTCACCCGTTTAGCGGCCTGCTTAATGCTTTCCATACAAGCTTTATAAGTGCGTTTGTAGTTTTGAGTGCCATCGGCTTGTTCTATGGTCTCAATAGCCGAAATATCGCAAAGATAGGCATCGAGCTTAGCGGCGGTTACATCACTTAAGTCATCGGGTAGGAAAGATAAACCATCGACATATATCCGCCTTTGTTGGGCGGCAAAGCTAGGTAAACTGGCGAGTGGACTTAACAGAGTTGCTGCGCCAAGACCTTTAAGGAGTGTACGACGGTAGTGATTGACTGCCTTGATGGGCATGCTCGGTTCCTATCAATAACGCAAATGTAACTTCTTTATACCTTTTTAGGGCGTAGAAGTCTTTGATTAAATCCCTTTTTTGGCCTTTGCCCCTGAGCTAGAGTTGTGATTATTTGTTGTTGCCGAGTGGTTTCAATTATCGCTTGTCGCAGTAAATGAAAACCCTCGGGTTATGATTATCGAGTGGCTTCAACCATTGCTTTTGCCAGTGAGTTAAGGCCGTTGGTGCGTGATGGGCTGAGCTGACCTTCTAGGCCCAATTGTTTGAAGTAAGCTGTAGGATCAAATGCTTGGATTTCAGCGCGACTTTTGCCATGGCAGGCACCAAGCAATAATCCGATCAATCCCTTAACGATGCGGGCATCGCTGTCGGCTAAATAATAGTGCCTGCCAGCCTGTTCTAGATGATAAATCCACGCATCACTCTCGCAGCCTTTGACCTGAGCGGCCTCGATGCGAAGCTCAGGGCTTAAACTTGGTAAGTCTTTCCCTAGCAACATAATTTGGCGATATCTTTCCTGCCAGTTAGGTGCATTGGTAAAACGCGCCAGTAAGGTTTCGGCATCTTGCACTAAATAGTGAAAATCGGCCTCATTTGGCATAGGCATGATTGAATCTGTCATAGGGCTAAATCCTGTCTCACTTATTTTGAGCATCGTATGAGTTGGGTAGAGCAGTGGCTAAATGCTGGATTACAGCAGCAAGTCTTTTACCGAGGCTAACGCGGCAATAAAGCGGTCGATATCGTCTTTATTGGTGTAGATACCGATAGAGGCACGGCAACAGCCCTTAAGATTCAGGCTCTGCATTAATGGCATGGCACAATGATGGCCACAACGAACGGCAACCCCTTGTTGGTCCAGCAAAATGCCTACATCTTGGTGATGTTCACCGGCAAGATTAAAGGCGACGACGCCGATATTGTCATCAAAGGCGCCGTATAAATGCACTTCACCGAGCGCGCGCAATTGGCTTTGTAAATAGTTAACTAGTTCAGCTTCATAAGCTTGAACCTGCGGCATGAGTTCGGTTTGTAAAAATGTAATGGCCGCACCCAAACCTATGACTTCAGCAATCGGCGGCGTGCCCGCTTCTAAGCGATTCGGCAGGTTGCCAAATTCTGTCGCTTCAAAACTCACGCGTTTAATCATCTCGCCGCCAGTTAATAGTGGCGCGAGACTATCTAACGCGTCGAAACGGCCGTAAAGCACGCCAACACCAGTGGGACCATACATTTTATGCCCTGAGAAGACGTAAAAATCACAATCGATTTCAGTCACATCCAACGTTAAATGCGCAACTGCCTGTGCGCCATCAACTAAGGTGATAGCACCTTGTTTTTTCGCTAACTGCACTAGCTGAGCCACGGGATTGACTGTACCTAGGGCGTTGGAAACATGGCACAGGGCGACGATTTTAGGCTTTAACTCGAGCAAGGTTTTATAGGCGTTGATATCTAAGCGGCAATCCTGACAGAGCGGGATTGGTTTAATGATTGCCCCTGTGCGTTTCGCCAGTTCCTGCCAAGGCACGATATTGGCGTGGTGAGCGGCGGCGTCGATTAATATCACATCGCCAGCATTTAATTGGGTAGTCAGCCCAAAGGCGACTAAGTTGATTGATTCTGTGGTGCCGTGGGTAAAAATGATTTCTTCGCGGCGTTTTGCCTTCAAAAATTGCTGCAACTGATCGCGCACTTTCTCATAGCTTAAGGTCGAACGCGCTGATAACTGATGCGCTGCACGGTGCACATTGGCATTGTCGTTGGTGTAAAACTGTGCCATGGCATCTAACACCATTTGCGGCTTCTGGCTGGTGGCTGCTGTGTCGAGATAACATAGGGGATAACCATCAAGCATTTGATTTAACGCTGGGAATTGCGACCGAATCTGAGCATTTTGCTGATATGCTTCAGATGAGCCAAGTGTCACTGTGGTATCAGGCATAGCATTCGCCGAGGCATGGGATGTTTCAATGTCAGCCATTGTATTCGTCGCTGTGTTAGTCACAGTATTTGGCGTAGGCGATGCAGGTTGAGTCATGGGCGAGGCTAAGGGCAATGAAAAAGGCCATGGGATCTTCTGTGATCTGCCATGTGAATGCAAGTTTTAGCGGTTTGTTGAGGCGTTGGTATCGGACAGTGGTATTGAACGCCTAATTTCACTAAGGTCTGTTCAAACTGTTGCCTAATAGATATTTCGCACGCCTTAAACGGTTTTAGACTCTAACGCATCATTGAGCTTAGCTATGATGCGATTTTTCTAATGTTTAAGTTTTTCTTTTAAATTCAGCTAATACTTTACGCTTAATTCATCCACCGAAAGTTAAAACTCCGACTATCCTAAATTGGACGTCCTTCGTTGTCAGTGTTTTGCTGGAGAGTAGTTTTATGGTGAAGCTTTTAAAAGACTTACGGATTAAACATAAGATGATCGCCCTCGTTGGGGTGATGTTAGTGCTGATCTTGATTTTGTCTGGATTTAGTTTGTTGAAGATGCAGCGTGTATCGGAGGAAATTCAAGCCATTGCAGAAGAGAATCTTCCGTTAGTGAGATTATCAACTGACGTCACCATTAAGCAGCTTGAAAGCTCTGTCATTTTAGAAAAAGCGTTTCGTGCCGCGGACATTGAAACCGCATCGAGCCAGCAAATTTTAGTGGCTTTTATTGCGGATGTTATCAAGCACAATGAAGACATTAGCAAGGAGTTACTCTCGACTCAGTCTATGCTCAATGAGGCATTAAAAGAGGCTGAAAATCCGCAATTACATGAAAAAACTCAGCAGTTAAATCAAGAGATTGGCACTATTATTCAACGTTTTGGTAATTATGAAGCCCTGCTTACCACTGTGATTACTGGAATACAGCAAAAAGAAGAACCTGCAGCCTTGGCTAAGCGGGTTGAATCTTTAGAGATTGCGCAAAACGAATTTAATACTGAGCTGAGGCAATTCGTTGAGCGTTTAGAGCAAATGACCCAAACTGCGGTTTCTGTGACTGAGGAAGAAGAACTCAGGGCGATTTATGGCTTAACGATTATTTCGATAGTGTCTTTAGTCATAGGATTATTGATTGGCATCGCTTGCAGTCAATACATGGTCAAATCTATCAATCGGTTACGTAATTCTGCCGCCATGATGGAAAAGGGCAACTTTAACCAAGAGTTACGTGTCGATTCCAAGGATGAATTAGGCGAACTTACCGTCAGTATGAATCAAATGGCGTGGACCTTAAGTAAAACTGTTGGCCAAGTGATTGCTCGAAGTGAAGAAATTGCCTCTATGGTGACTGAGCTTAATGCGGTGGCCGAGAATAATCGTGAGGCTATGTTGAGGCAGCAGGATAACACTGACCAAGTCGCCGCCTCTATGACCCAAATGGCAGCAACGATTACTGAAGTGGCGAGTAGTGCAGAAACCGCTTCGTATTCAGCGGGACAAGCCGAGCATAAAGTGAAAGAAAGTTGTGAAGTTGTCGATGCGAGCGAAAAAATCTCGAAGCAGTTGGTTGCCAGCGCCCAGTATTCAAATCAACTTATTCAACAGGTTCAGGCAAGTACGGGAAAAATCCTCAACTTTGTTTCAGTGGTCGATGCGATTGCGGGGCAGACGAACTTATTAGCTTTGAATGCATCGATTGAAGCGGCACGGGCGGGAGATCAAGGTCGTGGTTTTGCTGTCGTTGCCGAAGAAGTGCGGGCATTGGCAACGCGCAGTCAAACGGCCACGCAGGAGATCAGCGATCTTATCCAAACACTCGTGAAAGATGCCAAATCTTCAGTCGAATCCTTCGCCAATAACGATAAGCAAATCAGTGAGTCATCACTGCTCGTTAATCAAGCCAAGCAACACTTATTTGAGATTTTAGATGCGTTGACTGAACTGACTCAGGCTAATACTCAAGTCGCGACCGCCAGTGAGGAGCAAGCCGTGACCGCCGAAGATATTAGTGAGCGCATTAATGCGATTCGTGATTCGGGTGAATTGGTACTCAGCAGCGCTAACGAAACCGCGAAAGCCAGCGAGTCACTGTCTAAGCAGGCGAATTCATTGAGGGAAACGATGCAGCAGTTTAAGGTGCGAGTTGTTTAAATGTATTTGCCCATAATTCAGTGTGCCAACGACTGACAGCGGTTAACTTAACTGCGCCACTTCATCTTAGCTTGAGCCTCATTTGTGTCTTAACTCAATGTGAGGTGTGTGTATCCCCAAACAATTTGAAGATGCAGGATTCAAGTTGTTTGGGATATAGGTCTCTCTTGTTATCCGACACACAATTGCCGTAAAAATGATACTGGTTGTGCAGTGACTTGCAACAAACTGTTGTAATATGTAGCGCTAAATAACGACTAAAAATGTGAATTAAATGGGCATGCGTATTCTTTGGCTTCTTGTGTTAACGCTGAGCATTCTTCCTAGAACCGCTGCAGCATCAGATATTGCGAGCAGTGTTACTGGAGGAGCTAATCGCCTTGCAGACGGCGGTGATTTTGAGCTGGGCATGAGTGTTTACGGAATTAATCAAGTCGATGTTCGGCAAACGGATTCAGGTTCTGCACAGTTGTCGCTGTTAGTCAGTGGCATGTACCAGTACAAAGGGCTGTTTGTTGAGATGATCCATCAATCTCAAGATGGCATTAATTTGGGATTTAATCTTTGGAGCTCAGAGGATTGGTCATTAGAACTGCTATTGGCTAACTTGCAAGGTTCATGGTCCCGTCCTGATGTGGATCCCAGTACGCTGGATGAAGCTGGCCGCAATGCTTATCTACTATCGGAAGATTCTCTCTATATTGGTGCCGGTTTTCGTGCCACACGTTATTGGGGCGATAACTATGTTTTTCAGTATAGGTTAGTATCTGATTATTATGATGATCAAGGTATTCAAAGTTCTGCAAGATTGGGTAAGTCCTGGCAGGTTCGTAATTGGAATTTTCACGTATTGGGGAGCGTAGGTTACTCATCTGCCACCTTGAATCGCTATCTTTTTGGGATCAGTAAGGAAGAAGCCACTGAACGCTTTCCTGAGTATCGGCCGGATAGCTCTTTCAGTTACGGCATGGAGTTAGGAGTTGCTTATCCGCTGAGTGAAAATTTTGTCTTTCGGGCTATGTATCGCTTCAATGTGTTATCCCAAGAAGTGACCGACAGTCCCTTCAATCAAGCGAGTTATACATCGTATTTTAATGCTTCTCTTAGCTATGTATTTTAGGAGGAGGGCATGAACCGATTTAATCCATTGTTAGCGGTAGTGATGCTGAGCGCGCCTTTTTTGGCTTGGAGTCAGGATGATGCCGTTATTTTTACCGCAACCCCAGAACGCTGCATTGCACTGCATAAAGGGCAAACTTGCTATCAAGATGTATTGTTCCGATGGCAGACACCCGCGAGCGGCGAGTACTGCCTCATACTGACAGACCGTCAGCACCAGTTAACCTGCTGGACTGGCAAAGCTTTGCAAGAATATCAATATAGTTTTGAAGGGGATAAAACGGCGACTTTTAGTCTTATCCGTAATGATGATGTGCAACCGCTCGCGCAAGTTAAAGTGGTCGTGACATGGGTTTATAAGGCCCCTAAACAGAGTCAGTCTGGTTGGAGGTTATTCTAATATGTCAGTTGCAAAGCATATCTTAGTCGTAGAGGACGATACCTCACTGGCAGAGTGGATCAGTGATTATTTACTGGATCACGGTTACGGGGTGACGGTTGCCAGCCAAGGCGACTTCGCCTTAGAGATGATAGCCGATGAGATGCCTGACTTAGTGCTACTCGACGTGATGATGCCCGTTAAGAATGGCTTCGATGTGTGTAAGGAGGCCAGGGCATTTTATACTGGGCCCATTTTATTTATGACCGCTTGCGTTGAGGACGGCGATGAAATCCGCGGGTTAGATGCCGGTGCTGATGATTACCTCACTAAGCCGATTCGACCACAGGTGCTGTTAGCGCGGATAAAGGCCCTGTTACGCCGAGTGAGTGATGAGGAGCAAAAGCAGCAATTAGTGTTTGATTCTTTAGTGTTAAATGCGACGGCAAAGTCAGTCACCATTGATAAACAGCCGCTGGATTTGAATGCCAATGAGTTTGATGTTTTGTGGCTGCTGGCATTGAAGGCGGGCACGATAGTGAGTCGCAATGAATTGGTGGCTCAACTGCGGGGCATTGAATACGATGGCCTAGACCGCTCGGTGGATATTCGCATATCGCGCTTACGCAAGAAGTTGCAGGAAGCGTTGAGTCAGCCCTATAAAGTCAAAACCATTCGTGGCAAGGGATATTTGTTTTGCCGCGATGAGGCCGAGCAAGCTTTATGAAGAAGTTAATGACTTCTCTGGTGCTGGTCGTGCTGGTGGCCATTGCCAGCCTAGGCTGGTCGATAAGTGAGTTTGCAACACTTATTGATCCTGATAATGAAACGCCTAGCCCAGCAACTCACCTCGCGGCATTAAAACTGCTGGGCGGTTCACTGGCGCAAACGTTAGATAACGATCCCGCCCCTAATAATGCGTTTATAGACAACTGGAATCAGCGAAATGCAGATCAATTGTCTTTGGTGAATGAAGCGGATTTTGTCTTACCTTCAGCCCTAAAAACAGAGTTTTATTCAGGGGAATCATTACTGCTGGAGTCCGATGATGGCATCTCTTTGCACTATTTATTGCCTAAAACGGGTCAGGTGCTGAATATCAATACCCAGATAGTGACGCCAGCCGATGTGAGTTTTAACGCGAATAAGCTGTATACCATGCTTTTTTATGGCGGTGTGGTGGTGATTTTATTGGTGTGGGTGTCTCCTTTAATCCGCCAACTGGTTAATCTCAGTAAGGTGACTCAAGCATTTGGTATGGGAGAATTACAGCAGCGAATTGTGGTCAGTAAAGCGTCCTATATAGGCACAATAGAAAGCGAATTCAATCGCATGGCAGATCGCATCCAGCAATTGATCGATGACAATAAATTGCTTAGTCGGGCAGTTTCCCATGATTTAAAAACTCCGATTGCGCGGCTGCGATTTGGTATTGCGGCGTTAGAAGAAACCCAAAGCGAACAACTTAGGGTGAAGTATTTTCAGCGATTGAACCGCGATCTGGACACTATGGAAGAGTTGGTCATGACACTGCTCAGCTATGCCCGTCTCGATGAGGCGAATATCCAACCTGATTGGCAACCTATTGAGCTTAATACTTGGTTGCTGGAAAAGTATCAAGGCCAAGTATACTCAGGGTTTTCAGTGGAACTCATCACCTGCCCAATACCGTTGAACATCAAAACAGATCCTAAGTACTTGTCAATGCAGGTGAATAACTTGCTCAGTAATGCGCTGCGTTTTGGCCGTGCCAATATCCGGCTGATGTTGGCATCGGAAGATGGGATTGCGTGGTTACACGTTGACGATGATGGCCCTGGCATAGATGAACAGGAATCTGCTCAAGTGATTAAACCTTTTGTGCGTGGTCAGCATAGCCGCGGAAATTCCGGTCATGGCATGGGTCTGGCGATTGTCGATAGAATTGGTTGTTGGATGGGTTCCCCATTACGTATTGGCCGTGCTCCTGACTTGGGTGGGGCTCGCATGTCACTAAAATTCAAGGCTGAAGTTTAAAGTTGGGGTTTAATACGATTGGTGTAATGCGAGGTTTGAGTCGTTTTTGTCTGTTTCTTTAACATGAGCTGAAGCGAGCAATGCGGCTAAATCTGCGTCATCTAATCTGCTGTGTTGATTTAGAGACAGAGGCGGAATGACTCAATTCACTATACGAATGAGTGCCTAACGAATTGGTGCTAAACAGGGGGGATTTATAAATAAAACGCACCAGCCTTGATACCTAACGAGAATCTAGACTGGTGCATTTTTGATGAGCAATTAACTTTTCACATTGACATTGTTAAGTATGTAATCTGTTTCATAGATGCGGGAATTCGCATTTTCTGGCTTGCTATGTAAACCTGTGACTTCGACCATGACAGAGGTTTCTTGATTCATCGTCGAACTCCCCCACAAGATATCCTTACTCGCGCTCGCTCCTACTCCAAACTGGCCAATTGCATCACGATCGGTTTGTTCGTGAGTAAAAGTGAAGTAGTTATAACCCGCTTGTTTGCATAACTCTGCTGACTTACGCATGACGTACTTTCGGGCCAATGCGCGGTCAGTGTTGGTATTGCCAACAAAGCTTATCTGCCAGCTATCGGGTGCAATCTGTGCGGTTTCAAATCCTTTACCGAAAGACCAAAATTGCTTTTCGGTATCGTAGGAAGTGGCACAAGCTGAAAGCATCAGAGCTAATCCAGCACATAAAAACGTTTTTCTGATAAGTGTCATGGTCTTGTCTCGTCAGGTTGTTTAGAAGCTATAGTTCACGCCCAGGGTAGTAACCCACTGGTTGTTACTGTCTATTAGCGGAGAGTCAGCCATGTTGGCACCTATGTGCGAGTAACCAGTGGCTTGAGTAATATCTAAATGCTTAGTGACTGGAATAACCAAAGCGTAGCCTAGCTTATATGCAAAGGTGCCGTCGGCTTGATAGGCAGGACGCTGCGCCGTAGCTTCAGATGATGTCACACCTGTGTAGTAGTTTGCGAAGTCTTTACTGAAGTAGTGCACACCTGCATAAGGCACCAGATCACCGAAGCCTACATTTATTGGATGGTAATAGGTGATATCAGCCTGAAAACCATCATAAATATTGGTGACATCGTGTTGGAATTTAGTTGATAGCGTGCCATTTCCTAAATGAATGTCGGCGTTTAAACCCAGATCGCCACTGAACTTGCGATCCTTCATGCCCGTTAAAATATCCGCATCATCGGCATCAAAGCCAGGATTGGCAACGGCAAAGATACTGAAATTAACGGCACTATCGTTCGTGCCTAAAAAGCGGTAGTTGATGCCGGACAGATCGGCGTTGAAGTCTTCACCGTGGTAGCCGCCATTGAGGTAGGCACCTGTTTGGTGATCTTGACCCTTATAAAACTGACTACCAGTAGCAACACCTGCGCCAGCAAAGAACTGATCTTGATGACTATAGATATTACCGTTACGAATGTAGGTATTGCTTTCAGCAAGAGCGTGGCTTGACATCAAAACACTTGTGATTACAAAGCAAAGTTTTTTCATTTTTTGATCCTTAAGACATCTGTCTAGTGACTGTGATGCCACTATATTTCACTTCTTAAAAGGACTCTGTATCCGAATGTAACCTAGACCATGTATCGCAGCCTTCTCGCATCGTCTGGCGCTGGTGAGCTCGTGGAGCTGAAGACAATGACCTTTTGCTAAGCCGGAGGGATAAGATAAACAAGACTAGGTCATAGATAGCTTTGATTGAATAGAGGAGAGGGGGCAGTGATGAGGTGATATAAAGGTAAAAAGTTATGCCTCTAAAGCTATTTGAAATCAATAGCATCAGGGGGATTTGACCCGATGCTATTGGTAGTCATTCAAACACCTCGCCGACTAAGCCTAGGGGCTAAGGACAAGGTAATCTAAATTGATCGGACAGTTGGTTTAATCGCACTAATAGCTCTGGCGATAAGGTGACTTTTAAACTGTCGATGTTTTCTTTCAGTTGATATAAGTCGGTGGCGCCTATGATATTGGAGCCGACAAACTTACGTGAGTTAACAAAAGCTAACGCCATTTGTGCGGGCGTGAGTTTGAACTCGCGGGCCAAATCTACATAGGCTTTTGTTGCCTCCAGAGCCATTTGCGAACCTGTATAGCGGGCGAAACGCTTAAACAAGGTCAGGCGCGCGCCTTCAGGCCATTGGTCGTTGCAATATTTTCCCGTCAAGGCGCCAAAGGCCAGTGGTGAATAGGCCAGTAATGGCAAGTTTTCGCGGTGACTGATTTCGCTCATGCCGACTTCGAAACTGCGATTAAGCAAGTTATAGGGATTTTGCACACTCACAATACGCGGCAAGCCATGTTTTTCGGCGAGTTGCAGGTACTTCATCAAGCCCCAAGGCGTTTCGTTCGACACCCCGATATAGCGCACTTTACCTTGGCGGATCACTTCGGCTAGCGCTTCTAGGGTCTCGAGGATCGGCGTTTGATGCTCATGCTCTTGTTGATCGTAAAACAGTTCACCAAAGAAATTGGTATTACGGTCAGGCCAATGGATTTGATAAAGGTCGATAGTGTCTATTTGGAGACGTGCTAAAGACGCATCGACCGCTTGGTGGATGTTGTTCCAGTCCAGCGCCATATTTTTGCGAATGTAATCACTTTTACCCCCCGGTGCGGCAATTTTAGTGGCGATCACTAAGTCGTCTCGGTTACCGCGGGCCTTAATATATTGCCCTAGGATACGCTCGGTTTCCCCTTGGGTCTCCGGCTTAGGTGGTACGGGATACATTTCCGCCGTATCGATAAAGTTGATGCCATTGCCTATGGCGTAGTCCAGCTGTGCAAACGCTTCGACTTGGGTATTTTGTTCGCCCCAAGTCATAGTGCCCAAACAAATTTTACTGACCTCAAGATTAGAATGCGGTATGCGTCTGTATTCCATCTATTTCTCCTACGGAAACTCTCTTAGTTTGAGGCTACCAAGCTTTTGCTGTAAAGCAAAGGTTAAACCATAGGTTGAAATGTTAGTGCGCTAAAAATAGCCAGCAAGTTTAGCCATCCTGCCCCATTTTGAGGCATGCCATTGGTTGAAGTTTGTTCGCTGAGTTGCTCTTTTAACGGTTTTAGCGCTTTACTGCACTGAAATGGAGATTTTTGCTTATTTTTGTAAACCTTAGGTACTACTAAATCAGTAATGACGTATTTATGAATAAATTGTTATAAAACTACATTTGCAGATTACAGTAAGTAAGGATGTGAATCTGCGTCACAAAATTGCGTAAATTTACGTATCTAACTTACGAATTTGCAGCGGAATGTGACGCCAATATCGGAATCTGCGTTAACAAATCTCTACCCTAAATTTATCTAAAAATTTTTCATGGTTGATATTTGTGATGGCAGATTTTTCAAACCAAATTGTAACGATCAAAAAAGGCCTCGACTTGCCGATTGTTGGTGAGCCGCGACAGGTCATTGAACTCGGTGCTAAGCCATCCCAAGTGGCTGTTCTGGGAGAAGAGTTCGTTGGGCTTAAGCCGACGATGTTGGTCGAAGAGGGTGATTTTGTTCAAAAGGGCCAAGCCCTATTTGAAGACAAAAAAACGCCTGGAGTCTTGTTCACTGCACCTGCTAGTGGCCAAGTCGTAGCGATTAACCGCGGCGAGCGTCGAATTCTACAATCAGTCGTCATTCGTTGTGATGACGGTGAAAACCGCGATGGGCAGATTTCTTTCGATATCCATCAAGACATTGCCGCTCTCCCTCGACCAACCGTTCAAGACCAGTTGGTGAAGAGTGGTCTATGGACTGCCCTGCGTACTCGGCCTTTCTCGCGCGTGCCTGCGCTCGATAGCACGCCAGCAGGTATTTTCGTCACCGCTATCGATACTAATCCACTGGCCGCAGATCCCCGTTTGATTATCGCCGAGCAAACCGAGGCTTTTAAAGCTGGCTTGCTGGTGTTGAGCCGCTTAACCGAAGGCAAGGTTTACCTGTGCCAGGATAAGGGCGAAGCGATTGTTAAAGAAGCATTACCACAACTTGAGGTGCGCCGCTTTGATGGTGTTCATCCTGCGGGTTTAGTGGGCACTCATATTCACTTTACCTTGCCAGTGAGTTTAGAACGTCAGGTATGGCATATCGGTTATCAAGATGTGATTGCCTACGGCAAGTTATTCCAAACCGGTGAGTTGTATACCGACCGCATCGTCGCCTTAGGTGGCCCGAGCGTGCTGAACCCGCGTTTACTGCGCACTCAATTGGGCGCTGAGCTAAGTGCCTTAGTGAGTGATGAAATCAAACCTGGCCATAACCGCGTGGTATCGGGATCTGTGTTATCTGGCCATACCGCGGCGGGCGTACATGACTTTTTAGGCCGATTCCACAACCAAGTGTCAGTGTTGAGCGAAGATTCACAGCACCATGTTCTTCCTTGGGTGCGCGGTGGTTCTGACAAATTCTCCATCACTCGTGCCGTAACATCACGTCTGTTTGGTGCGACTAAATTGTTCGAGTTTACGACTCATCAGGGCGGTTCAGCTCGCGCCATGATGGCTTTTGGTCAGTTAGATCGCGTGATGCCACTGGATATTTTACCCACCTTACTCGTTCGAGACTTAGTGGTGCGTGATACCGACGAGGCGCAAGCCTTAGGTGCATTGGAGTTAGATGAAGAAGATCTGGCGCTGTGTACCTTCGTATGTCCCGGCAAATATGACTTTGGTAAAGAATTACGTGCCTGTCTAGATGTTATTGAGAGGGAAGGTTAATGACCAAACAAGTGAAAAAACCTGATTTACAGGACGCCTCTGATTTACAACAAGAGTACTACGCAACGGGTAAGTCGATGAAGGGCTTTTTGCGCTCACTCGTCATTGCCAATGGTCGTAGCACTAAGGGCCAAGTGCATGTGCGTGACGCGATTGACGTGAAACGTACCATGACGCTAGTCGGTTTGTGTTTACTGCCCGCCATTTTATTCGGTCTATATAACATTGGCCTACAGGCACAGCTTGCGCTCGCGGGCGGATTATCGACCCCAGATATTTGGAAGTTAGAAATCTTTAATACCCTGTTTGGCAGCCTTAGCCAAGATACTGGGATATTAGGTTTATTCCTCTATGGTCTTAGTTTTTATCTGCCGATTTACCTGACAGCGCTGCTCACCAGTTTGTTTTGGGAAGTGGTGTTTGCGCGGGTTCGTGGTCAAGAGTTGCACGAAGGCTTCTTCGTGACGGCCCTGCTGTTTACCTTAATCTTGCCAGTATCGACACCGTTGTGGCTGGTGGCCATGGGGATTTCCTTTGGTGTGGTCGTGGCTAAAGAGCTATTTGGTGGCATGGGATATAACTTCCTTAACCCTGCGCTGGCGGGCTTGGCTTTTATCTACTTCGCCTATCCATCTGAAGTTTCAACCATTAAACAGCTCGTTGCCGTTGATGGTTTCTCTGGTGCAACAGCGCTGGCACAAACCGCAGCGGGCAAGTTGAGTTTTGCCGATTACTCTTGGTTTAGCGCCTTTAGCGATCCTAACTGGTGGAACAACTTTTTTGGCTTTACCGTGGGCGCGATTGGCGAAACCAGTACCTTAGCGATTTTGATCGGCGGTTCATTATTGCTGATCAGCCGCTTAGCGGATTGGCGCATTGTGCTCGGTGTGTTGCTGGGCATGATAGCGACTGCAACGTTGTGTAATTACATCGGTTCTAGCAGCAATCAAATGATGGCAATGCCGTGGACTTGGCATCTGGTCACTGGCGGTTTTGCGCTAGCAATGATGTTTATGGCCACCGATCCTGTAACCACTTCGTACACTCGCCAAGGCAAGTTTGCCTACGGTGCTTTGATTGGTTTTATGACTGTGCTTATCCGTGTCGCTAACCCCAAAATGCCTGAGGGCGTGATGTTAGCCATTCTGTTCGCCAACCTTTGGGCGCCGCTGTTCGATTATCTGGTGGCCCGCGCCAACATCAAACGGAGATTAAAACGTCATGGTATTTAAGAAAGATACTGTGGTGGGGACCATGATCTTCACCATCACGCTCTGCCTCCTGTGCTCTTTTATGATCACAGGCACAGCAGGCATATTGAAAGAACGTAAAGTCGCCAAAAAACGTGACGAAGTGCAGCGCTATGTGTTGATGGCCGCCGATGTGAACTTAGGTCAGGGCAATGAGTTTAGAGAGATTTTTGCTAAATCTGTTAAGCCATTATTGATCAACCTAGACACAGGTAAGGTGGACTCAGACGCTAACGTCCTCGATTTCGATGAGCGTATGGCGGCAATTAATCCTGAGACTTCAAGTGCGCCGAAAAAAGATATCGCCAAGATTAAAACCCGTGCGAACGATGCCCGCGTGTTTAAAGTGCTCGATGCCAACGGCAAGTTAGACAGCGTGGTTGTGCCTTTCTATGGCAAAGGTCTGTGGTCGATGATCTACGGTTATGTGGCGGTTGAACCCGATTTCAACACCATTAAAGGGCTAGTCGTGTACGAGCACGGTGAAACCCCTGGTATCGGCGACTTTGTGACCGATCCCCATTGGTTATCGTTGTGGAAGGGTAAGCAATTATTTGATGAAAAAGGCAAATTTGCGATACGTCTTGTAAAGGGTGGCGTTAAAGAAGGCGATCTTCACGGTGTGGATGCGGTGAGTGGCGCGACCATGACGGGCCGCGGCGTGCAGCGCGCAATGGAGTTTTGGTTTGGCGTTGAAGGTTTTCAAACCTTCTTCAACCAGCTGAAAGCGTCGGCAGCGCAGGGTGAATTGCAAGGTGAGTTGGGAGAGGCAAAATGAGCAACACTTTATCCATGCGTGACATGTTAACGGGGCCAGTGTTTGCCAATAACCCCGTCGCAATGCAAGTGCTGGGCGTATGTTCGGCACTGGCGGTCAGTAACTCAATGCAAACCGCTGTGGTGATGACACTGGCAGTGACCTTTGTGTTGGTGTTTTCTAACCTGATTATCTCTGCCATCCGTAACTTTATCCCGACCAGTGTGCGGATTATCGCGCAGATGACGGTTATCGCCTCCTTGGTGATTATCGTCGACATGGTTCTGCAGGATGTAGCCTATGAGTTATCTAAGCAACTTTCTGTATTCGTTGGGTTAATTATCACTAACTGTATCATCATGGGCCGTGCAGAAGCTTTCGCCATGAAGTATCCACCGCATTTAGCGGTCGTCGATGCGCTCGGTAATGCGACAGGTTATGGCTTGATTTTGATCAGTGTCGCCTTTGTACGCGAGCTGTTAGGGACGGGTAATTTATTCGGTCACCCTGTGTTCACCACCATCGAAAATGGCGGCTGGTACTTGCCAAATGAGATGTTCAAGTTACCACCGAGCGCCTTCTTCCTGATTGGTGTGTTGATCTGGACTATCAATGTGATCCAGCGGAAACGGGGTTAAGGAGCAGATATGGAACACTATATAAATCTATTTTTGCAGGCCACTTTTATCGACAACATGGCGCTGTCGTTCTTCTTGGGCATGTGTACTTTCTTGGCCGTGTCTAAAAAGGTGTCAACCGCCTTTGGTTTAGGCGTTGCCGTGATTGTGGTGATGACCTTAGCCGTGCCGTTAAACCAGCTGATTTACGTCAAAGTGCTCGCACCTGGCGCACTGTCTTGGGCGGGATTACCCGGTATCGATTTAAGTTACCTGCAACTGATCACTTTCATTGGTGTGATTGCGGCGTTAGTGCAAATCCTTGAAATGTTTTTGGATAAGTACATTCCTAGCCTGTATGACTCCCTTGGGATCTTCTTACCTTTGCTCACAGTGAACTGCGCGATTTTTGCAGGGGTGATCTTTATGGCGAACCGTGATTACAACTTCGGTGAGTCAGTGGTGTTTGCGATGGGCTCGGGTCTTGGTTGGGCGGTGGCGATTGTACTGCTGGCGGGACTGCGCGAAAGAATGAAATTCAACGCGATTCCCGAAGGCTTACAAGGTATTGGTATCACCTTTATTACTACAGGCTTGATGGCGCTGGGCTTTATGTCTTTCTCAGGGATCTCGCTGTAACGCTACAGTGGGCGAGCCAAGAATTGAGAAAGTGAAACCAGATTCTTTTTAGAAAAGAGCTAGAAAAGGGTAATACGATGGAAATGGCAATTGGCATAGGCATGTTCACGCTAGTGGTCTGTCTATTGGTGATAGTGATTCTAATCGCCAAAAAGAAATTAGTGGCTACGGGTGAAGTGACGATCAGCATCAACGAAGATGCCGAAAAAAGCATTCAAGTTGCCGCGGGTGACAAGTTACTCGGCGCTTTGGCGAGTCAGAGTATTTTTATTCCGTCTGCCTGTGGTGGCGGCGGAACCTGTGGTCAGTGCCGAGTGAAAATCAAATCGGGCGGCGGTGACATTCTGCCGACTGAAATGGGCCATATCACCAAGAAAGAGGCTAAAGAAGGTTGTCGTCTCGCCTGCCAAGTCTCAGTGAAAACCGATATGGAACTTGAGCTCGACGAAGAAATCTTTGGGGTGAAGAAGTGGCAATGTCAGGTGATCTCTAATGATAACAAGGCAACTTTTATCAAAGAGCTATTGCTTGAGTTACCCGAAGGTGAAGATGTTCGCTTTAAAGCGGGGGGTTATATTCAAATTGAAGCACCAGCCCATGTGGTGAAATACGCTGACTTTGATATTCCTGAAAAATACCGTGGCGATTGGGACAAATACGGCCTGTTTGACATTGTCTCTACCGTTAATGAAGAAGTGTTGCGCGCTTACTCTATGGCCAACTATCCCGATGAAAAGGGCCGCATTATGCTGAACGTGCGGATTGCGACGCCGCCATCGGCCAATGTGCCAGCGGGCAAGATGTCATCTTACATCTTCAACCTGAAAGCGGGCGATACAGTGACCATTTCAGGGCCATTCGGTGAGTTCTTTGTGAAGGAAACCGATGCGGAAATGGTGTTTATCGGTGGCGGTGCCGGCATGGCACCTATGCGTTCACACATTTTCGATCAGCTTAAGAGTAAGAAAACCACACGTAAAATGAGCTTCTGGTACGGTGCTCGTTCGACCCGTGAAGTGTTTTATCAAGCGGATTTCGATGCTCTAGCGGCCGAGAATGACAACTTCGTTTGGCATGTGGCGTTATCTGAGCCATTGCCTGAGGATAATTGGACTGGCTACACTGGCTTTATTCATAATGTGATTTATGAGAATTATCTTAAAAATCATAAGGCACCAGAAGACTGCGAGTACTACATGTGTGGTCCTCCAATCATGAACTCTTCAGTGATTAAGATGCTTGAAAGTCTAGGCGTTGAACCAGAAAACATCCTACTCGATGACTTTGGTGATTAGCCGTTAAACTTAAGCTAGAACTTAATCAGAGCTTCAATTAGCGGTTAAAGCTTGAAACTAAAAACTCGCGTTAAGGCAACTTAACGCGAGTTTTGTTTATTACTTGTTAGCGTTTTTAAGTTCAAAGCCTCTAACAATGACATATGCGATAAGGGCAAATATAAATACGATAAGATACATCCATGCGATACTTTGCAAAGTTTCAATAATTGTCCGATAGATCTCAATAGTCCAACGTTCTAGAGTTAGCTGTAGAATTTCAACATCTTTATGTCGAGCGGTAATGTAGCGTTCTAAATCATAAATTCTAACTCCACCAGAAATACCCACAACGTATGTGGCAAAAATAATATATTTTTGCCAAGCGGCACTGATTGAATCTTGAATTATTCGAGAAAATATTTCTCCTAGTGGTCTTTTGAAAATCGAAACAACTAGAAATGAAACGGTTATAGATAGTGCAAATGTAATAAGCAGTAATGTAAAGAACATGCTCTCTCCTTAGAACAGATAATCAAATCGACAATTTTACCAGTCATTTAAAATCAACAACATAATCTGCTTTCGGCTTACGTTCAAGTGAATAGTGATTGAGATCGCTTTAAGGATAGGTGCCGAGTGGGTGTCAATATTTGTGAATGACTTTGCATTTAAAAACAATCAAACGAAGTTTGAAAAGCATAAAGTCGCCTCCTAGTTATCAGTCTGTACTGGTCAACTCCATTCACTTTTAAAGGCTCAGTCCAGACTGTCATTCCAAATTTCAAACACAGCAACACTAAAAAAACTTGTGATATGCTTGCCGCTTTCAAATCTGGCCATTGGCCAATTACGTTAAGGATAACCCATGCGTTTGAGTGTTATCAGTACCCTGTTGACTGGTTTTTTATTATTCCTAAGTGCCAATAGTTTTGGTCTGTTATTAGAAACAGGTGCTGAACAAGAGCAAATCGGGCAAGGCATTAACTCTATTGCCGTTGAAAGCCAAACCGCATCTTCAGTATCGAAGGTGGCGGAGATTAAGACCTTAATCCAAGCCGCGATAAAGGATTCGCCGCAGCCATTTAGTGGCAGTGTTATCCTGCTTGAGCAGGGCAAGCCGCAGCTTGAACTGCAAAAGGGCGAAGGTATTAGTCAAGATTCGCGCTTTGTAATGGCATCGCTCTCTAAACAAATTACCGCAACGCTAGTGTTGCAGGCACTTGATACGGGGAAACTCGATTTAAATCAAACGCTAAATCATTACCTTTTTGGCGATCTTGACGTGGAAGCTAGGGGGCTAAAAGCCACTGAAGCGGCCACAAATACGAGTGTTTTGAACCCCAGTCGTTATGACGCGCGGATTACGCTGCATCAACTGCTGACTCATACATCGGGTGTCGATAAACTGGGTAAGCCCAATCGATTCGAGCCCGGGAGCCAATTTGAATATTCCAACTTAGGTTATTCGCTTTTAGGTCAAGTGCTTGAAAAGATAAATCAGCAATCCTTTGCCAAGCAAGTAGCGCAGTTTGCAACGCGATACCAGCTTAATGGCTTGAGTGCTGAGCTTGGCAGTATTGAGGCGATTCACGCCAAAGTGCCTTCACTCGCCGTAGGTTTACAGGAAAGCGAGGTGATTGCCCCTGCTGACTTAGTGCTTGATGAAGCTTTGTTGCCCGCAGGGGGATTAATTGCTTCAGCGCCAGCTTATGCCGCCTTTCAGCATCTATTACATTCTGGCAAGTTGATGAGCGCAGAGAGTTATCAACGTATGACTATGGCGTATACCGAGATCCAATTCTTATGGCCGAATATGCGCTATGGCTATGGGGTGAGGATCAATAAGGACGATGGCCTCGTCGAATACAGTCACACGGGCTATTTATCTGGTTATATGTCGATGACACTGCATTATCCCGAATTTAATTTGGATCTGGTGATGCTGGAAAATCTATCGCTAAATCTTAATGATCGCGCTCGAGTATTTGAACTGCATAATCAGATACGTCAAATCATTCGTAGCCAGTTACTGCTTGTTAAAGCGTCTAATGTTAAGCCTTAAGTCTCTCCATTATGTTGGCTAATAGGCGGCTAAGTCAGATGGTGTGAGTCTCGAAAGCATAAAGCCCCAAAGTTAGGGCTTTATGCTTGGTACTCGTTGGCAGTTAAGGTGCTAATCGTTACCAAAAGCGCTTTCTAAGTGCGGTCTCGATATCAATCTCAACCCTAAAGTACTGCAAAATCGTCCAAACGGAATCGACTAAGGCTTCGGTAAGCGCTGGATAATCATCCTCGATAATTCCGTTAATTTCTTCGACGGTTTCATCGATATATTCCTGAACACCTTCCTCAAATTCGGTCTTTGTCGCTTGATTGCGGAAAAAGCTAAAGTTGTCGAGCTTTTCTATCAATTGATCAATAAGGACTCTCACTGAATTGAGTTGCTCAACTGTGATCGTCGGATCGGTGGCGATCAGTTTAAAAAAGCTCTGCACTTTGGTTTTGAGATCGAATAGCGTTGGGATTTGATCTCGATTTGCCGCCGCATTACTCACCTCTAATTTGGTTTGCTTGACGGGGGCAGGTATTACATTCACCTCAGATGCTTGCGGTTTGGCCGTCATAGGATCGGCATTGCTCGAAGCTGTTGCTGGTATTGCGCGATTGTGGGCTATGGTTGTGGGGGCTGGCGGTATCTCGCGCCCCAGTGTTTGTAGCAGGCGGCGCTGGAAATAGCTTTGCGGCAGGGCTTTGCTGAGTGCTTGCTCAAGCTGAGTTTCACTGTAGGAGGCTATTTGCAGCAGCGCTTCGAAAATCTCTTTATATTCTTGCTCAATAGCCGCTATTAGCGGGCTATTGCCTAAGCTATTGGTCACGGTTAAGTCGGCGCCATATTGCTGCAAAAGTCTTAAGATCCGCACCGCCGTTGATTCAAAGCGGGGGAACTCGATTGAACTGCCGCCTATCACAGCGCAAAGGGCAGGAGTGGTGTCTTCGGCATTGATGGCATTTGGGTTGGCGCCATGTTCGAGTAGCACCTCTACGCAGGACTGTGCGCCGTAGTAACTGGCGCACATTAATGGTGTAAATTGCTCATCTACTGAGAATTCTTCTAACTTTGCACCATGGCGCAGTAAGAGTTCTACGGTTTTTCGCCGCATAGGGCCGGTAATTTCATCCCACCAATAGGTCGAAATCGCCTTGTGTAGAATGGGTGAGTTATCGTGACCGCAATGGGTAAAAATATCCCCGCCTTGATTAATAAGCCATTCAAGTAGTTGGATTCGACAGGAGATGGCCGCCGCGGACACATAGTTAGTGTTGTAGATATTGGTGAGGCTTAAATCTAGCCCCTTGGTGAGCAGATATTCCATCACTTGGATAAGTGTGGCTTGATCTTCTTTCCCTGAACCACGCTGGCATAGGGTGAGTAAGGTTGGTTCATCCACCGCCCCAAATTTTTTATTGATATCCATACCATATTGCAGGAACAGATCGAAAAACTCGGGCAGAAAGGTTTTCTTTTCGACCATTGGATAAACCAATAGTCGTAAATTCGACCAGACTAACATCTCATAGGGTTTACCCGTATTCACAAATTCGGCATTTGGATTAGCGCCATATTTGAGCAACAGTTCAAGGGCTTGGTAGATGTAGCTCCGTTTATTCGGATCGGTAAATTGGGCATTATTAATATATTGGTTGAGCAAGGGTGAATGGTCGGCATCAGGCGGTGTCATCCTATAGATGCGATTGATATCGACGGTGGCCTTAATCAGTTTTTCGATAATCCTAAGGTCAAATTCTGAGGTCAATGCCGCATAGACCAAACTTTTAGCGTGGGAGTCGGCTTTGAGCTGCGGATAATGGTCTAGCAGATATTCAGTATATTCTTGTGATTTAGCATAAACACAAAGCTCGAGTAAATTGGCATCGTCCCAGAAGCTACTGTCATTTGCCATAATATAACGGGACTTTTTATATTCAGGAAAGCATTTTACTAAAGGAGCAAAGGCTTCAGTCCCCCAAAATTCGCTCGAAGAAATAATGTTTTCAATTAGGCTTAATTTGCCTATGTCTAATGGGATATCTTTATTAATGATATGCAGGAACAGATCTTTATTGCGTTCATCATATAATATTTCTAGTGGGTGATTTAATTCACCATTGGTCCAGAAACTCACCGGTTTATTGATATCTAAGTTAGCTGCAAGTAGAAGGTCGATCATGTCTCTACGTTGATGGTCTTGATAGATATATTGCGGATTAGGATGAAATAGATAGTTGAGCCAGCAATTATTATATTGATTTTGAAAGTAAAGATTGGCACTGGAGTCTAGGTATAGGGTAACGAGTTCTGAGTTGTTATATTCAATAGCCGAATGCAAGGCACTGAAACCATTACATTCGATTTTAGCACCTTTGCTGAGCAAGTATTTTATAAGCACTAAATCGGACTGAGGACTGCAAGATAGGGGAACTAATATATTGCAGGGCGAAACATTGAGATCAATAAAGTTGAGATCTCCACTATCGGCAAGAAATTGATCAACTTTCTTTATTTTAGCCGAGGTCGAAAGCGTGTTATCTAGGCATATTTCCCGAAGTGTGAGTTTCTTATCACTAAAAATCCAACTGAGCATAATGTTCCCTATTTAATGCCGTTAACAAAATGGTATCAAACGCCTTTCAATTTATTAAAAATTGAGTGAGGTAAATTGCCATATTTTAATGCATTTAAGTTAAGAAAAACTATGCCCTAAGACTGATAATTAAAATCATCTTGCTGAATAACATTTGCTGATACAAATTGATAATGCCAAACAAGTTTAATCATGGCTGTTTGGCATTGTTACTTTGATTGGAATTCTGCTTCATATCCTATTGATTAAGATCTAGCAGCATCGGCATTTCGCAGGCGTCGTGGCCTGTGTTCCCTAGGGGAGCCGACAGATGTACAAAGCCTAATTTCTCATAGAGTTTTACGGCTTCATTTAGTACAGCGGTGGTTTCTAAATAGCAGCCTTGATAACCCGTTTCGCGGGCGAAATCGAGTGCCATTAACGCTACGCGTTTTGCGAGTCCTTTGCCGCGGATTTCTGGCATAAAGTACATTTTTTGCAGTTCGCAGACGCCATCATTGTTAGCTAAAGGCGCAATACCGGCGCCGCCTAAAATGCGGCCCTCTAATTCAATAATCCAATAGTTGGCGCCTGCTTGGGAGTAGATCTGGCTTAGGCAATCTAAGGTCGGGTCTGCCACGCTATAGCCTTTATCCGCGGTTAAGCCGTATTCGGCCGAAACATCGCGGATGACTTTGGCAATTGCGGCATCATCTTGGGCTGTGGCTTGGCGAATGTGGCAACCACTTTGCTGCTTGGCGTTATGTACGGCTTGGTTATATAACACGAGGGCCTCTTCGATTTGTGAAGTTTGCAATGGAGTCAGTTGGGCTAAGATCCCTTGGAATAATTGATTCTGCTGAGTATCCAATTTAACGAGTAACTTCTTACCCGCAGGTGTCAGTTGCACAACTAAGCAGCGACTGTCCCGTGGATGTACCTGACTCTGGGCAAGATGTTTATCGATCAAATGCTTGATAGCGCGGCTCGCATTGGACTTATCTATGCTGAGTTTGCTTGCAAGCTCTTTGATGGTCAGGGGCTGCTTGCCTATCTCAAACAGGGCATGGGCTTGCACGGGCGAAAGGGGTAAATCCCCAAAGGCGGCGTTGAGCATGCCTAAATTTCTCACCAGATAGCGAGATAAATGCCTGAGTTGGGCGGATGAGCCTGACTCAGTCGTTTGCTTAGTTTGAGTCACAGGCTTCGCGGGATCTTGAGCCAATGGTGCGTCTGTTTGAGCCATAGTCGAATAAGTTTGGTTGCATGTCACAACTAAGTTAGCGGGCTTTAATTCCTCTTGCAACATATTACTAACAATCTACTGTGTAAATATCAGGATTCAATAATGGCGCCATGGCGAGAATAATCGCTTGGGTGTAATTACTTTCACGGGTCGCATGGCCGTGGGTGAGTAAACCTATGGCACCGCCTTTTTGCTTAATATTGATTGTATTGAACAACCTATCCATGACATCCCCGAGTTCTTCTCCCGCTTCTAATGCCCGATAAACTTGCATTGGTAAAGGTAAAATCGCACTGCGGCCAATGGCAAGCTGGTCTTTATGGCCAATCGCGATATAGGCGAATGTGGCTGGGCCAAAGTCGAAACAATCGACACCGCCTTCCATCGCAAAATAGTAGTCGGCTTTAGTCTCTTGCGGGTCCTGCTGTTGACAATAGCGCACCCGATTTATCGCCCCTTGGCGAGTGTCGAGATCTGTCATTGGCTGCGCCGCAACACCTGAAGGCGCATCCATACCGCTGGCTTCTATGATGCTCTCAGGGAACAGCTGTGCCATGGCGTTAGTTGCCGCGTTGATTTTTACTGGGTTTTTAGAACCCACTTTTATCTTAATAATGTTTTGTTGCATATAAGTTATTTATTTTGGATTTTAATGTGGACGCTCGTTTGAATCATTGCTTAAATGGTCTGAGGTGTCTAAGCGTTTGGGTTTTCTATTCTGCCACAGTCGTCGGCGAAGCTCAGTAAAAAAGCCAACAGTAGGGGAGGCAATAGCCAGCCTTAGGGACTAGGAAGCGACATGCAACTATTGCTCCTTCAGTAATTTGGGCTGGAATAGGCAGTAAGGCTATGTCATTGAAGGAACCAAAACCAAGAGATAATAATAATGAAATTCAACAAACTCGTGATTGCTATGGGAATGGCCTGCGGTGTAATACTGACCGGCTGTAACGATAGCGAAGATAGCACTACGCCTACTGAACCTGAAACTCAACTGCAAACTTTTGCCCCCAATGGTTTACTCAAAGCCAGTATTCGCCGTACTACCTATGGCGTGCCGCATATCCAAGCTGACAACTTAGAAAGTTTAGGTTTTGGCAGCGGTTATGCGCAGGCACAGGACAACTTATGTGTATTAGCCGATGGTTTTATCAAGGCGAACTCACAGCGTTCTATGTACTTTGGTCCCCATGCGTCGATTGACTTCACTACGGGTCAACCCACGGCGGAAGATAACGGTAACCTTATCTCAGATTTTGCCTATAAAGCGCTAAAGATCAGAGCGCAAGCCGAAGAAAAATGGCCGAAATTTAGTGAAAATTCTCGGGCACTTATCCAAGGTTTTACCTCTGGTTATAACCAATATCTTGCTGATGTCGAAGCGGGAACACAAACGGCAGAACCTTTCTGTGGCGGTCAGCCTTGGGTGAAACCCATAGTGCCAGAAGATGTGGTGACTTATTTGTTTTCTATCGCCTTATTACCGGGCGCAGCTAACTTTCTCGATCTGATTTTTTACGCTCACCCAGGAGATGCACAGGAATACATGCCGCGTATCGTTGGGCCCGCGCCTAGCCAAGACCAAACTGCGTTTGTGGCCGATATGCAGTCTAAGTTGATTGCCCGCGCGGCTCGTATCACGACACCAGAAACCAATCCCCGCGATTTAGGTTCAAATGGTTGGGGTTTAGGCAAGGATAAAACCGAAAATGGTAAGGGCATGGTGCTAGGTAATCCGCATTTCCCGCATACGGGTAACCTGCGTTTTTGGCAATCCCATATTACGATCCCAGGGCATTTAGATATGATGGGCGGCTCGTTAGTGGGTATGCCTGGACCGATTAATATTGGTTTCAATAAAGATCTCGCTTGGACTCATACCTTCTCTACCGCTGAGCATTTTGTGATGTTTAACCTTGAGTTAGTCTCGGGTGATCGGATGCAGTATTTGTTTGATGGTAAACCTATGCCGATCACCAAAGAGACGGTATCGGTTCTAGTGAATGCAGGTCCTGCGGGCATGCTGGTCGCCGAGAAAGATATTTATACTACGGCCAAAGGCCCTATGGTCGAAGCTCCTCCCGCTTTAGCGCCTTTTGGTTGGGATGATGGCAGTGCCTTTATGATCCAAGATGCCAATATGGGGACTATGGACCCTGTTGACCATTGGTTAGCCATGAACATGGCCACGAACAAAGAACAGTTCCAACAGGCATTTAAGGACTACGATGGTGTCATCTTCAATAACACTATGTACGCCGATAAAGAGGGCAATGCTTTCTATATCGACGACTCAACTGTGCCAGGATTATCTGAATCGGCAGTTGTGTTGTTAAAAACCTCACCGGATATTAAAGCGGCTAAGGCTAAGGCCGGATTTACGATTTTACCCGGCAACACTTCACTGTTTAGCTTCGATGGTCCAACGCCCTATGAGCGTGCGCCCAAGCTTGAGCGCAGCGACTTTGTGCAAAACTCCAATGACTCCTTTTGGTCGACTAACTTGAATGAACCGCTGACTTACTTCTCGCCTATGTACGGCGCAGAGGCTGGACAGCTATCACTGCGGACACGGATGGGCTTGAGTTTAATGCAGGACGCCGCGGGGGCTGATGGCAAGTTCAGCTTGGAAGAACTCGAAGCGGCTGTGCTGTCGAATCGCAGTTATCTCGCCGAGTTAGTGCTGCCTGACTTGATTGCCCAGTGTGATGCCCAAGGCAGTACACCTGTGGTGGTGTCGGCGAGTTTATCTAAGGATGTCTCTTCGGCTTGTGCGGCATTAAAGGCGTGGAACGGTAAGCAAGATAACGACAGTAAAGGTGGTGCTTTACTACGTGAATTTGCCCATCTATTCAGCCAAACAACCATGTTGACCCAAGGATTCGATCCCGCTAATGCGGCAACGACACCTAAAACCTTGACTACGGATGGTAGTGCCTTAAAGGCCTTGGCGCACAGTGCGCTTAACCTTGAGGCCGCAGGCTTTGCCTTAGATGCGCCATTAGGGGATGTGCAATTTGTGGAGAAATCGCTGCCAGATGGAACGCCAAGCGGGTCGCGTTTACCTTGGCCGGGTAGCCATAATGCTGAAGGTGGATTTAACGTGTTTTCAACCAGTTTGTCGGGGGATGACACTTTGATCCCGCAGCACAAATACGCTGCTGTGATGGATGTGGTCACTGGCAAGGCAATGAGTTCTGGCTTAACGGCGAAAGGGTACCAAGTGCGTTACGGGTCGAGTTGGATGATGGCGGTGAACTTTACCGACGAGGGGCCTGTGGCGCGGGGGATTTTAACTTACTCTGAGTCGAGTAATATCTTAACGCCTGCGTTTGCCGATCAAAGTATCTTGTACTCGAGCGCTAAAAGCTTCCGTCCTTTGTTGTTCAAAGAGTCTGACATCGCCCCTGCTGTAGTATCGACAACGGAGCTGACACTACAAAAACCATAAGTCAGATTTTGCGCTTTAATCGTTAGCGGCTCACTTCGGAGTTGAATCTGGATGAGCCGTTTTTTATGCGTGTTTGCGACTGATAGCGATTTGTAAAAATTTAACATTAATGACTGTGATCTCGATCTACCTTAGGTGTGAGTATGCGGCGACTAGTCTCGTTTTGTTGATTTTTGTGATGCATGCCCGGTTAGCTGTTTTTCTCGGCGCTTATGCGATGTCACTGGATTTGGCTTGAGGTGAATATCTTGTATTTTTAAGTGGCTTTTTATGTATATGTTTTGATGCTGCATTGAAAACTTATTACATTAAATCAGCGATCTAGATCTCAATATCAGTTTATTATGAAATTCCCTTACATAAAGCCGTGTCAGATCAACTTTTATGGGCTTTTTTTGGTTATCCTTAGCGCGAATTTATTATGCTAGTCACACCGTAAGGTAACTTTTATATGCAAAAAGATGCGACCAGTGTTCTTAGAACACCTCAAAGCACACAGAATCTAGATTCAACGAAACACTTACCTTGGACTCGCCAAGACACGACTTGGATGTTGAGTTTGTTCGGCACTGCCGTTGGCGCTGGAATTTTATTTTTACCTATCAATGCGGGCATGGGCGGCTTTTGGCCTCTTGTGTTAATGGCAGTGATCATTGGTCCTATGACCTATCTTGCCCACCGTGGTTTATCTCGTTTTGTTTGTTCATCAAGCATTCCTGGTAGCGACATTACTCAAGTAGTTGAAGAGCATTTTGGTGTTGGCGCGGGTAAAGCCATTACCGTACTGTATTTCTTTGCTATCTACCCGATTGTATTAATTTACGGTGTAGGTATTACCAACACTGTTGATAGCTTTATCGTCAATCAGTTAGGCATGGCATCGCCACCACGCTTCATTCTATCGGGTGTATTGATCCTCGGTATGATGGCTGTCATGGTCGCAGGTGAGAAATTCATGCTCAAAGTGACACAATTGCTGGTGTATCCGCTGGTGGGTATTTTGGCCTTTATGTCTATCTACCTGATCCCTGAATGGAAAATGGATGCTTTACTCGTTGTACCAGAGGCGGGTGCATTTTTAGGCACAGTTTGGTTAACGATTCCAGTTTTAGTGTTTGCCTTTAACCATTCTCCAGCGATTTCACAGTTTTCTGTGTCATTGAAACGTGACCATGGCGCGAATGCTTCTCGCAAAGCTGATGTTATTTTACGTAATACTTCCATGATGTTAGTGGGCTTTGTGATGTTGTTTGTGTTTTCTTGTGTGCTGTCATTATCGCCAGCACAATTGGCCGAAGCGAAAGCTCAGAATCTACCGATTTTGTCTTATCTTGCCAACGTGCATTCAAGTGGTTTTGTGAGCTACTTTGGTCCATTAATCGCCTTTATCGCGATTGTGTCTTCTTTCTTTGGCCATTACATGGGCGCGACAGAAGGCATGAAGGGGATTATTGTTAAGCAGCTAGACACGAATAAAAAAGGTATTTCAGAGCAAAAAATCAACAAATTTATTCTGGTGTTTATGTTTGTGACGATTTGGGCCGTGGCAATCAAAAACCCAAGTATTTTGAATATGATTGAAGCTTTAGGTGGCCCAATTATCGCGGCTATCCTGTACTTGATGCCTATGTACGCTGTATATAAAGTGCCAGCATTAAAAGCGCACCGTGGTCGCATCAGCAATATCTTCGTGGTTATAGCGGGTTTATTGGCAATGACGGCTATTCTGTTTGGCTTCTTTCGTTAAGTTTTAATCTTAGTAGGAACGCGGTTTGAATGTGAATCGTGAGTCGTAAAAAGAAAAGGATCGGGCCATTGGCCCGATCCTTTTTTATTATGTATAAGATTTGAATCGCTTATTTTTCTTCGTACATTAAGTAGTAGCTCTGCTTCATCCCTAACGCTTGATAGGTCTGCTGTGCGGCGAGATTTTCTTGCTCGACATATAAACGGAAGCTTGCGGCACCACCATTGGCTTCGGCCAGTTGTTTGACTTCGCTGTAGAGTTTGGCATATATGCCTTGGCGACGATTTTTCGGGCGAATATACACACTCTGGATCCAGTAATAATCCTTCGCACGCCAATCGCTCCATTCAAATGTCACCATGAGCGAGCCGACTAGCTCACCTGCGATTTCAGCGACCAGGTAAAACCCTTTTTGCGGGCTCTCAAGTAGCGTGCCCACACCTCGAGTCAGTGTCGCTTCATCTAAGGCTAGGCCTTCGGTTTCTTGGGCCATGGCCTGATTAAACTGCACTAAGGCGATTAGGTCTTGAGCCTTAGCTTTACGAATCAACATACTACAACTCCTAGGCGGTTATTTGGCAATACCGCTCTTGTTTAGTAAACAACATTTTGTGATTCACTTTATCATGGAACGACGAGGGATAACGAGTTTGGCAGTGGCAGGTTAGGCACTGATATTATTTATTGCTGTGGATATTTGTACGACTAAAGTCTTATCTGCTAGGCTTATCTCTAGTGTCCTTTCGCTGAACTAAGTGAGTTAATGATGGGATTTATTAAGTCTACTCGCCGCTATAAACTTAAGATTTTACCCGTCTATGATATTGCTGCTGATGAACAGATAAATCATCGTCTGCATTTTATTTTAACGCTGTTGAGCTTCGGTTTATGGGGTTTAGTTTGGTGGTGGTTGGTCTTAAAAGCTAACGGTAAGTCCGACTTTATTTTCAGTGGTTTTGATGACGATTATTGGAGTTATTTGATTGAGCGTGAGCAACCGCCTGCGTCGCTTTATCGTCAGCAAATAGCACCAAAAAAAGTCACAGAATATTTTGATGCTTAAGCAGGAAAACTAACATCTCAGCGGCCAATTTAACAAAGTTGGTTTGGTTAATATTACTGATTTTAAGGCGGTTTAGCTCAACGTGATCCAGATCATCCCTCGATTAAAACCCCTCTGCTAGACTCGGCGATTGCCCCATTTAGACTGAGAAACTAGCGCGCTAGTTTTGGTCTTTGCCCCATCATAGTTTCGAATTCAAGGTTATCAATATGACAAAACAAAAGTCGTCAGCATTAGGCCGTGTTTGGTCTCGCTGGATGTCAGTGCCGCTGTGGCTGCAAATTGTTATCGGTATGGTGCTAGGTATTTTAGTGGGCATCATCTTCGGCGAGCAAGCGACTCACTTAAAACCGATAGGCACCTTGTTTGTTAATTCCATTAAGATGTTGATTGTGCCATTGGTGTTTTGCTCACTGATTGTAGGCGTCACTTCGATGCAAGATACGAACAAGATGGGGCGTATTGGTTTTAAATCTTTTGCGTTTTATCTCTTTACCACGGCTATCGCGATCACTATCGGTTTGATTGTCGGTTATGTTCTTCAACCCGGTGCAGGTTTAGGTTTGTCATTGGCAGATGGCACGGCTCAAACTGCCAAAGAAATACCTTCTTTAGTCGATACTTTGATCGACATAGTACCGACGAACCCTATTGCGGCTTTAGCAAGCGGGCAAATTTTGCAAGTTATAGTATTTGCGATTGTTTTAGGTATCGCCTTAGTGCTGATTGGCGAGCATGGAAAACCTGCAATTAAAGTGTTCGAAAGTTTAGCTGAGGCCATGTATAAAATGGCCGACATGGTGATGAAGCTCGCACCCTACGGTGTATTTGGTCTAATGGCTTGGGTAGCGGGGGAGTATGGGATTGATATGCTCTGGCCACTGATCAAAGTCATTATTGCTGTGTACCTTGGCTGTATTATTCATGTGATTGGATTCTATAGTTTTTTACTGCGCGGATTTGCGAAGTTAAGCCCGCTGCAGTTTTTTAAAGGGATTAGCAATGCCATGTTAGTGGCGTTTACCACGTCGAGCTCTGCGGGCACGCTTCCTGTGAGTATGAAGTGTGCGAGTGAAAATTTGGGAGTTCATAAGAAGATCTCTAGCTTCGTGTTACCGCTAGGCACCACAATCAATATGGATGGCACAGCGTTATACCAAGGGGTCACAGTGCTGTTTGTGGCACAAGCGTTTGGTATCGACCTGACTGTCGTCGATTATCTCACCATTATTTTAACGGCGACGTTGGCCTCTATTGGTACTGCGGGAGTGCCCGGTGCGGGTTTAGTGATGTTGACTTTAGTACTTACAACCGTAGGGCTTCCCTTAGAAGGGGTGGCATTGATTGCGGGAATTGACCGTATTTTAGATATGGTGCGTACTGTGGTAAACGTCTCCGGTGACTTAGTGGCGACGACTGTCATTGCAAAGTCTGAAGATGAGCTGGATATGGCGCATTATAATGCCGACATAGATCAAAGCGCCGTAATAGCCGAACAGAATATCGCCCTCGAAATTGCAGCGGCTAAGAGTGTCAAAGCATAGGGAGCTTTTATTGCTAGTTCGTTAACTAAAAAACCGCCATTGGCGGTTTTTTTATGCTGACAAGTTTTATGGTTACTTCATTTGGCTTAACACTAACACTGGCTTGTCGTCGCTGTTAAGTAAGGTAAGTCGACCTTGTACTAATTTTGCTTTGGTAACTAATGGCATAGCTTGCATCACTTTGTGCTCTTGCTGCATTAGGGCATCCACGCAGGCTTTCATTGTGCTACCGGCAGGAGATAGCTTAAGCTCTTCGCCTTGCTGAGTATATTGACCGAAAAAGTTATTGCAGCTGTTGTTGCCGTGTAATTTACCTTCGGCCTCAAAGGTGATTTGCGCTGGGCTGTAATCGATAGTCGGTTGGCCTTGGACCATTTCAATGTGCCAGCGGCCTTCTAATGGAATGGTATCATTTGGGGTGATATCGGCACTTTGGCAGGCTGTGATGCCTAAGAGTAATGCACCTAAGATGAATGTTTGTTTTAACATCGTTGCGGTTCCTTTTTTCCATGATTATGGCCATAGTGTGACAAGTTTTTCGTAAGATCTAAAGAGGTTTATATGACAGGCTCATTTAAAAGTACTCTGAATTTGTTGAAGTTTTTACATTGGTTAGGTGTATTGATGCTAGTTTGTGGACTTGGGTTTTATATGTTGACGCAATGGAGTCTAGAGATAAGCGGCATGTTATTGATCTCAAGTCTGATTGGTTTAGGATTAGTCTTAATGTCGCCCTATCCTGTGGTGCTGTTTATCCAATGGGCGAAGCGCCAAGATGAGCATCCCAAGTAATTTTGTACTGCCTAATTAAGTCTAAATTTCATTAAATCAAAGCTTTGCCGAATCTGCGGCGGGATTATCGTACAAGCTTGAGTCAATGGCGGGTTCTACTGGCGTGTCTGCGGCTTGGGATACAGGTGGGCGCATTGAATCGAGTTTACCCCGTGCGAGTTCCATCATAGGTGCAAGTTTGGCGCTGGATTCTGGGGTAAAAAAACTGTAGCTCACATCGAGTTTTAGCTGATGGTTTTGTTGTTCTAGCTGCTTTTCTACTCGCTTCATAATATGTAGAACATCCCGTTCACCATCCACAAAGGCCAGTACCACAAATTGAGTGCTGTTGTAATGGGCGGCAACGTCAGCGGTTCTTATCGTATCTTGGATTAACTTGCCTAACAGTCTGTGGTGATTATTTTCGAGTGGTATTGGAGTGTTATCCGTGCTCAGTAATTCAAAGAAGATGATACCTGCATGGGCGCCAAAGCGGCGGCCTAAATTGAGCTGTCTTGGCGCCATCATCAAGAAGCCGTAATGGTTGAGCATGCCCGTTTCTTGATCGCGCATCGAAAGGGATTCAATTCTATGGTTCTGACACAGAAGGGATAATTCCTGTTGCAGTAAAATCTGAAACGGTTCGAGCATAGCGGCATTGACTAGTGGCTCTGTTATATGCGGGTTGAGTACACACAGGGCACCAAATTGGCTACCATCCGGCCAAGCGATAGGACGTGAGAGAATATACTGAATACCATCAAAATCCCTTGGTAAATCCTCTAACATAAAGCTGCCGAGGTTTTGATATAAAACATCAGGTTGGCTGTTTTGTATCTGTGTAAAAAGTTCGAGTTCTGCGGAGTACAAAGTGCCCGCGGTAAATTGTGGTGTTTCAGTGATTGCGCTGACAATGATCTCAAATCCTGCGCTGGTCTTTTGGAATATAAAAACCGTGTTAGCGTTGTAATAGCTTTTGATGAGCTCACATTGGTGCATCCAGCGAGTGAGATTCACTTGTTGATTGTCGCTATCAAGTAAACTCAAGTTGGGATTAATGGTTTCTGGCAACATACAAACGCCTAACTATGGCTAAATATCCATTAAGTTTGGGAAATAAAAGGATATTTAGCAAATCAAAGCCCTAAATATTGCCTTGTTCTTGCTGTGCCTATTAACCCAACCGAGTATACTGGCGGGCTGAAATTGGGCCAAAAGCAGAAATAATGCTGTGAGAATACTGTGAAAATTAGACTAGCCTTACCCCAAGATGTTGATTTATTAGCGATGCTAGAGAAAAAACATCTTAATGATGAATTAGCTTCCGCCAGTATGGGGTTACAAGGGCAAGCTTTTTCCCACGGTGAACTGAGCGAATTAGTGCAGCATCATTGGGTCGTAGTGGCACTGGTAGAACAGCAGATCGTCGGTTATGTGATTGCAGGCCGTTGGGGATTTTTCGAACATTGGCCCATTTACCGCACTTTGTTGAATCGTTTAGGGCAACTCGATTGGGATGGACCTAAATTAACTAAGGTCAATTCTTGCCAATACGGGCCGATATGGGTGCAGCAAGCCTACCGTGGGCAAGGGATTTTCGAGGCATTAGTCCATGAAATTCGTCGCCAAGTTGCTCCGCATTTTAGCTATATGTTGACCTTTATTGCTGAAGATAATGAACGTTCCTTTGCCGCTCACTCGGGTAAAGCGCACATGCAGGTGGTGGATTTTTTCACTGTGTCGGCGCGGGATTACTATTTAATGGCGGCAAAGACCCAAGCTTAGTTGTTCGATGATAGAAATTAAGGATTCAATCTCTACTGTGTAAATAACCCGAGTTCAGGTTAAATAACGGAGATAAATACATGCATGTACAATTTGTTGAGTCACTATTAACGGTCTATGCCGAAGTCAATTTATCGGCTTGGGACAACTTGAGATTGGTCCTATCTGAGTGCACTCACCATGAATGTGAGGCGAGGGGATTTGAAGTCGAGTTTTTATCTGACTTAGGTGCATTGCAGCATTATTGGGTACAAGTGGGGAACATTTGGCTCGATTGTGGCCGAACCAATGCCTATTCAGCGACGTTAACGCAACTGACGGATGAGCAAGTCAGCCGCGCGAATACAAAAAAGGCGCTGGAGTGCGCCATTTTATCCCAAGAGCAAATTGGTCTACTTTGCATGCAAAACGCCCATTTCGACCATTGCTAAGGGCGCTTATTCAGCCAGTTTCTCAATCGCTTTTTTGATCAATACTTCTTCATCAGAAAGATGCGCTGAGGGGTAGTGGTGACTGTGCCTATGATCTCAACCCCTTGTTTTTCATAAAACACAGGTGCTTGAATCGATAAGGTATCCACTTGAGCTACCAAGCAACCCCGCTGTTTCGCCTCAGCTTCGGCAAGTGCCATCAGTTTATGCCCAAGCCCAGAGCCTCTGGTTTGGTCATCAACCCAGACAACATTGATTAAGAAGTTTTTATAGATAGTCCGGCCACCCACACCACCAATCAACTTGCCATTTTCATCACGTGCTATGACAGTCAAAGGCACTGATTGCCCAGCATTAAATTGCCAAACGCCGTCTACCAGCGCATCCACAATCGCGATATTTTCTTCACTAATAACTTCAAAGTTCATGTCAAAAACTCTTTCTGGAATGTGATTACTTTATAAACGTAAATGTTATTTCTGTTGTATTCAACTTTTGATTGATCTCACTAATGTTAATCATTATCATTCGCGAAATCATTTATAAGTTACATTTGTAAACTAAGTTTACTAAACAGGAGAGGTTTATGTTATTTCGTCAAACTTGCTTGGCAGTTGCCATTACCGCTGTATTTACGGGTAATTTTGTCCAAGCCGAAGAGGCTCCCGACAGAAAAATGGAAGTTATGGTTGTTACTGCCTCTGGATATGAACAGAAATTGGTTGATGCACCAGCCAGTATTTCTGTTATCACCCAAGAAGATTTGATGATAAAACCTTATACCACTCTCCTAGATGCAGTGCGTGATTTGGAAGGGGTTGATATTGGTGAAACCCGTGATAAAACAGGGCAAGGTACCATCAGTCTACGCGGTATGGGATCTGACTATACCTTAATCCTTGTCGATGGTAAGCGTCAGAATAACCATGGTGATATTTATCCAAACAGTTTTGGAGGCAATCAATTTGGTCATGTACCACCACTTGATGCTATTGATCGAATTGAAGTTATTCGCGGGCCAGCATCAACGTTATACGGTGCAGATGCTCTCGGTGGTGTGGTGAACATCATCACTAAAAAAGTGGGCGACGAATGGTCTGGCTCTATCACTCACAGCCGAACTCATCAAACCAATGATGCCTATGGCGAAGATATCACTACCGATTTCAGCGTGATGGGTCCCCTCATTAAAGGCGTTCTTGGGTTATCGATTCATGGCAGTATTTATGATCGAATGGGGTCTACACCAGAGTACGCACCAGTAGATTATCCTAATGGAGAAGTACGCACTCGTTCACTCGGTTTTGGTGGTGGCGGTAAAACCGTCGATAACGAAAATCATATGTTAGGTGGGAGTTTAAGTTGGACGCTAAATGAACATCACAAAATTTGGTTTGATTTAGATTCCTCATCTCAAGATTATGATAATACGCCACTGATCAATGATAACGGTGAACGCGAGTATCCGCTTGGTACAGTTGATAATATCGATAGTCTCTGGATTGCCAGTAACTTCTGTAAAGGCGGCGTAGGTTCCCGTGAGGCTGCTTGTCTAGCCAGCGGTGGTGAATGGGCAAGACGCTCAAATCCGCGAGCGGGTTACAGCGAGACTCAAAAATTTACCCGTGATGCTTGGGCGTTAACCCATGAAGGTGCTTGGGATTTTGGTACAAGCTTTGTGTCACTATCCTATGTCGACACACAAAATAATGGCCGCACACTGCCATTTACCACTGCTGAGCGAGTATTACTACTGCAGATGATTGATGGTAAAGGGGATTACATCGGCATGACTGAAGCCGAACGTAAAGCGATTGCTGAATCCACTTTCCTGCCTAGACCTAAACGCGAAATGGCAAGTAATCAATATACGCTTGATATGAAACTCGATATTCCATTTGAAGCTGCAGGAAATCATGTCGCAGTGACGGGGGCGCAGGTGATTCGTGGTGAGTTGAAAGACGGTGTATTTGGTATGGAAGAAGGTACGCCGGGCGCAGTACAAGAACACAATATGTGGTCTGTTTTTGCTGAAGATACATGGAGCATGACTTCTGATTTATCTGTTACTGCGGGTTTACGTCATGATGATCATGAAATATTTGGCAACCAACTCAGCCCACGTCTATACGGCGTTTACACCATTAATAATGAGTGGACTGTAAAGGGTGGGGTGAGCACAGGTTTTAAAACACCTAAAACCACACAATTGTATGATGGTGTCGTTGGCTTTGGTGGCCAAGGAACCTCACCGCAATTTGGTAACCCAGATCTCGAAGCTGAAACCAGTGTGTCCAGCGAAGTCGCCCTGTATTGGTCCCATCCAGATGGCCATAATTTTAACGTCACTATCTTTAAAAATGACTTTGACGATAAGATTGCTTCACAACCCTGTGGTAAAGGTACGAGCATAGAATGTTCCGATGCGGGTGAATATGCTGATTTAGGTTATGCAGTCAGTAGCAAAACAGTCAACATAGATAAAGTTACTATTCAAGGTGCTGAGCTCGCGGGACGTTGGGAAATTCTAGATGCCTTAACGTTAAATGCTAATTATACCTACACAGATAGCGAGCAGAAAAGCGGTGCAGAGCAAGGCCGTCCACTCGGGAACAGTGCCAAGCATATGGCAAACGCGACATTAAAATGGGAGTTGACCGACTCATTTAACGTATTCTTGACCTCAGAATACCGTGCTAAACGTTATCGCTCTTGGGATATCATTAATGATGCTGCACTTTACTATAAAGGTTATGACGTGTTCCATCTTGGTGGTTCTTATCAGGCGAGTGAGTTTGTCACCTTCAACATGCGAGTAAATAACTTATTTGATAAAGATTTTACTTCATACGATATTGTCTTCACCGAATGTAGTGACACTAGCACCACTTGTGTCTCTGACGATAATGGCCAAAACGGATACACAGCATCTTACGTTGATGATTTTAATAACAAAGATAAGGCCCGTAACTTCTGGGTTGGTATGAATGTACGTTTCTAAACGAATACCCTGTGCATTAGCCATTATTTGATATTCATGGGCGATAGATAAAACTGAGAGTTACCCGTTTGATAAAGGTATCCACTATCAATTAAACAATAGGGTAACTCTCATTACTCATTACTCATTACTCATTACTCATTACTCAGTGCACCTGCACTGTGCTGGTGAGTCCGCACTATCGAGCCATCAATAAAGACCCATTCCGTGTCGGCCATTTTCACTAAAGCTTTGAGTAAATAGGCCTGAATGTCTTTTTAGACCATAAATGAAACCCTCTAAAAACCGTACTCCAATGGCCCAACTCTTTGGGTCAATCTTGCTAAGGGGGGCCTGCTAGAAGGCGGTAAAGAATGCCTTCGAATGTTTATCTATGTTCAGGTTTATCATAAACACGGCCTGTGCTGTTCATTAAATGAAATAGCGTTTCCCTGCGTGCATTGGTTAGTATCAATCTTGGCATGCTCTCTAAAAATCATTCTCGAAAGCTCAATAGACCCTAGATGAAGTCAGAAAAATTAAAGGTGCTAGCGTATAAGCCTACAGAATGAGCCATTGCCCGTTTGGGTAAGTACCAATATAACCAAAGGGGATTCTTCCACAGAGATACCAAGATAGGCGTTCACTCGTAAAGGCTGAAAGTTTAACGTCAGCTAGGAGCAGTGTTGCGAGCGTATTAGCGTCATCGGATGTCTGCGCGCATATTTCTGCAACGGGAATAATTTTCCAAGTGGAGAGGTAAGCTGACTTAGCAATTTCATCGACTTCGCTGTCAGAAATCCAAGCATGCACATCATTTACTACTGCCTTTGTTTTTAACGAATTTGCCAAGTCATGATCTGTTACACACAGGCTTTCATAGTGGATTTCGTAAGGTGTTTCAAAAAAGGCTTCAGGATCGGATTCAAGAAAAGCGGCGATCTCCTCTAATGTGCCGTATGTCTTTGCTGTTTCCTCTGGCAGACCTACGTTGGCTGCCCATGCACAAGATTGAAGTTGCTGTAATAAGATGGCGTTATCGGTCATGGGGTCTGTGCACTCTAATGGTCTGTGTATATGCTGCTTTTTATCTTGCCATATTTGTCTTAGCACTATTAATCTAACTAAATGTCAGACATAAAAAAACCGCTGGGTAGCGGTTTTTTTATGGGTCTTAAGTGTAAAAATTGAAATGAATTAAGACTATAGACCCGCGTCAGCACGTAATATTTCGGCTTTATCAGTCGCTTCCCATGGGAATTCGCTGCGACCAAAGTGGCCATAAGCGGCGGTCGCTTGATAAATTGGACGTGCTAAATCTAGCATGGCCGTTAAACCGTATGGGCGCAGTTCAAAGTGTTGACGGACTAACTTGATCAGCACTTCTTCAGACACCTTACCAGTACCGAAGGTCTCGATGCTGATAGAGGTCGGCTCTGCCACACCAATAGCGTAAGACACTTGGATTTCACAGCGATCAGCAAGACCTGCTGCAACTATGTTTTTTGCCACATAACGGGCAGCGTATGCTGCGCTACGGTCCACTTTTGATGGATCTTTACCAGAGAATGCGCCACCACCATGACGGGCCATGCCGCCGTAGGTGTCAACGATGATCTTACGACCCGTTAAGCCGCAATCACCTACTGGACCACCGATAACAAAACGGCCAGTTGGATTGATAAAGAACTTAGTATCTTTGTTTAACCATTGAGCTGGTAATACAGGCTTGATAATGGTTTCCATCACGCCTTCAATTAAGTCGGCTTGTGAAACGTCATCTCTGTGCTGAGTCGATAACACGACTGCATCGATACCGACAATTTTGCCATCATCATAGGCAAAAGTGACTTGGCTTTTCGCATCTGGGCGTAACCAAGGTAGCGTGCCATTTTTACGCACTTCAGACTGACGTTTCACTAATGCGTGAGCATAGGTGATAGGTGCAGGCATCAGAATGTCGGTTTCGTTGTTGGCATAGCCAAACATTAACCCTTGATCGCCAGCACCTTGCTCTGCAGGGTCTGCGCGGTCTACACCTTGATTAATGTCGGGTGATTGCTTACCAATGGCGTTTAATACTGCGCACGAGTCTGCATCAAACCCCATATCTGAATGGGTATAACCAATTTCACGCACCGTTTTACGGGTGATTTCTTCAATATCAACCCAGGCAGAGGTAGTGACTTCACCACCTACTAATACCATGCCGGTTTTGACATAAGTTTCACACGCTACGCGTGCTTTTGGATCTTGAGCCAGAATTGCATCTAGCACAGCATCAGAAATCTGATCTGCAATCTTATCGGGATGACCTTCTGAGACCGACTCAGAAGTAAACAAGTGCTTTGCCATAGTAGGAAAATCTCGTCGTTAGCATTCAAACGTGTAGAAGCATCTACATCTAGACGGCTATTTTAGTTTAAATCCGATTGCCGATCACCCCCGATAATAAAAAATCCTCTCAGATTGTGACCTGAAAACGACTACGCTCTGCCATAAATAGGTTATTTTACTTATATTTCATGGCATTAAGTTTACTATGTTTTTGAGAAATTTATTTCTCCATTATAAGTGATCCTTGCTATGCCCTCTCAAGTAAATGCGAGCAAAGTGACTAGCTTATTTCTGCGACTTATATACTCAAGCGACCAGAATCCTGCATCTTCAGGTTGTTTGGGTACATATTCGCCCATCTTTTGCTGAGTGAATGGCAATTTTAGTTTGCGTCACACTGGCATGTAGGGGAAAATATGCATCCAAATTGCCCGCTAGACCCCACAAACAAGCAGGAGAGAGCATGTCTTCCCGTAAAGTACTCGCAAACGCAATCCGTGCGTTAAGTATGGATGCAGTTCAAAAAGCAAATTCAGGCCATCCCGGCGCCCCAATGGGTATGGCAGATATTGCTGAAGTGCTGTGGAATGATTTCCTTAAGCACAACCCGAACAATCCGAAATGGGTAGATAGAGATCGTTTTATCCTCTCTAACGGTCACGGTTCAATGCTGATTTACTCTTTACTTCACCTGACTGGTTATGAATTACCAATTGAAGAGCTAAAACAGTTCCGTCAATTGCATTCTAAAACCCCGGGTCACCCAGAATACGGTTACACCCCAGGTGTTGAAACCACAACGGGTCCACTCGGTGCGGGCATAAGCAACGCTGTCGGTATGGCGATTGCTGAGAAAACCTTAGCGGCACAGTTTAACCGTGATGGTCACGATATCGTTGATCACTACACTTACTGTTTCCTCGGCGATGGCTGTTTGATGGAAGGTATTTCCCACGAAGCCTGTTCATTAGCCGGTACTTTAGGCTTAGGTAAACTGGTCGCATTTTGGGATGATAACGGTATTTCTATCGATGGCCATGTTGAAGGCTGGTTCACCGATGATACGCCAAAACGTTTTGAAGCTTACGGCTGGCATGTGATTGCCGGTGTCGACGGTCACGATAGCGCGGCAATCCGTGCTGCTATCGAAGCGGCTAAAGCCGTTACCGATAAACCAACAATGATTTGCTGCAAAACCATTATCGGTTTTGGTTCACCCAACAAATCTGGCAGCCACGATTGTCACGGCGCGCCACTAGGCGATGCAGAAATCGCAGCCGCCCGTGAATTCCTTGGCTGGCCACATGCACCATTTGAAATCCCTGCTGACGTTTATGCCGGTTGGGATGCCAAAGAAGCCGGTGCGGCCCGTGAAGCAGCGTGGAACGAGAAGTTTGCAGCATATCGCGCTGCTCACCCAGAACTGGCTGCTGAATATGAGCGTCGCGTTCTGAAAGGTGAATTACCGGCCGATTTCGAAGAAAAAGCGCAGGCATTTATTCAAGCATCACAGGACAAAGCCGAAGGTATTGCGAGCCGTAAAGCCTCACAAAATGCCATCGGTGCATTTGGCGCTATGTTGCCTGAACTGTTAGGTGGCTCTGCTGACTTAGCGGGTTCTAACTTGACACTGTGGTCAGGTTCTAAAGGTATTCAAGACGATCCAGCTGGTAACTACATTTACTACGGCGTGCGTGAATTCGGCATGAGCGGCATTATGAACGGTGCTTCGCTGCATGGTGGTTTCATCAACTACGGCGCAACGTTCATGATGTTCATGGAATATGCTCGTAACGCAGTCCGTATGTCGGCGCTGATGGGTATTCAAAACATCTTCGTTTATACCCATGACTCTATCGGTCAAGGTGAAGATGGCCCAACACATCAACCAGTTGAGCAATTAGCTAACCTGCGTATGACGCCAAATATGGCCGTATGGCGTCCATGTGATGCGGCAGAAACGGCAGTTTCTTGGAAAGCTGCGATTGAGCGCCGTAATGCACCTACGTCACTGATCTTCAGCCGTCAAAACCTGAAAGCTCAAGCGCGTACCGCTGAGCAATTAGCCAACGTGGCTAAAGGTGCTTATGTACTGCAAGACTGTGCGGGTACACCAGAACTGATCCTGATCGCAACTGGTAGCGAAGTACAATTGGCAATGGATGCAGCCGCTGCACTGACTGAGCAAGGTAAACACGTTCGCGTCGTCTCTATGCCATCGACAACTGAGTTCGATAAGCAAGATGCCGCGTATAAAGAATCTGTATTACCACGTGCTGTGACTAAACGTGTGGCTATCGAAGCGGCGCATACCGATTTCTGGTACAAGTATGTCGGTTTTGAAGGCACAGTTGTGGGCATGACTACATTTGGTGAGTCTGCGCCGGGTAACGTGCTATTGAATCACTTCGGTTTCACCGTTGAAAATGTGCTGAATGCTGCAAAATCATTGGGCTAATCGCTCAAGGGATTAGATTCAATACAAAAGGTTAAACTTTTTAAGTGTTAATCTGTATAATGCGGCCTGCAATCGTTTGCAGGCCGTTTTTGTATTAAGAGGAAATTGAGACCTCAATGATCCGAGTCGCTATCAATGGTTATGGCCGTATCGGCCGCTCTATTCTCCGAGCTTTATATGAGTCTGGAAAACGGCAGCAAATGCAGATTGTCGCGATTAATGAATTAGCTAAACCTGAAGCCATTATTCATCTGACCCAGTACGACACCACCCACGGTCGGTTTGCGCACAAAGTGAAGCTTGTTGATGATCATATGCTGATTGGCGACGATGCGATAAAAATCCTCCACGAGCCCGATCCGGCAAAACTCCCTTGGCACGAGATGGACATCGACATTGTCTATGAAGCCACTGGCGTATTAGTCGATCGTCAAAGCTGCGAAGCCCATATTCACGCCGGCGCTAAACAAGTGCTGATAAGTCATCCATCCTCAGCCGATGTCGATGGCACGATTGTCTATGGTGTAAACCACGATTTACTCCGCGCCGAACACACTGTGGTGTCCAACGCTTCTTGCACCACTAACTGTATCGTGCCAGTGATCGATGTGCTCGATCGCCACTTTGGCGTTAAAAGCGGTGCCATTACCACTATCCATTCGGCGATGAACGATCAGCAAGTGATTGATGCTTACCATGATGATTTGCGTCGAACCCGTGCCGCTGGCCAATCGATTATTCCTGTCGATACTAAACTTGCCCGCGGCATTGAGCGGATCTTGCCGCACATGAAAAATAAGTTTGAAGCGATTTCGGTGCGCGTGCCCACCATCAACGTGACCGCCATTGATTTGTCCGTGACCTTAGAAAAAACCGTCGATATTGCCACAGTCAATCAGGTGCTGGAATCAGCCGCCAATGGGCGATTTAACGGCATCTTAGGCTATACTGATGAGCCCTTAGTCTCATGTGATTTCAACCATGATCCGCGCTCCAGTATTGTCGATGGTACCCAGACCCGTGTGAGCGCCGGTCAGTTGGTGAAGCTACTCCTGTGGTGCGATAACGAGTGGGGTTTTGCCAATCGTATGTTAGATACGAGTTTGGCGATGATTGCGGCCAAGCGAGGCTGATAAAAGTAGATTATTCACTTGTGGGTCACTGAATTTATGCCAATTCGACGGGATGTCGAGCGCCGAGCGGCAGTCAATTCATACCGGCTATGTGTGAAACAGTTTGTTTTTTGATTATAAAAGGAAGCGTTACCATGGCAATTATCAATATGTCAGATCTGGATCTACAAGGTAAGCGCGTGCTTATCCGCGAAGATCTCAATGTCCCTGTCAGCAATGGCGTCGTCACCAGTGATGCACGTCTGCGCGCCTCTCTACCGACTATCGAGTTGGCCCTTGAAAAAGGTGCGGCTGTGATGGTGATGTCGCATTTAGGTCGTCCGACCGAAGGCGAATACAATGCTGAATATTCTATGCAACCTGTGGTCGATTATTTGGCAAAAGCCCTGTCTTGTCCTGTGCGTTTAGCGACCGACTATTTAGATGGCGTTGACGTTGCCGTGGGTGAAGTGGTTGTGTTCGAAAATGTGCGTTTCAACGTGGGTGAAGGTAAGAACAACGAAGCCTTATCGAAAAAAATGGCGGCGCTGTGTGATGTCTATGTGATGGACGCCTTCGGTACTGCACATCGTGCCCAAGCATCGACCCATGGCGTGGGCATGTTTGCCCCAATCGCTTGTGCAGGTCCATTACTGGCACAAGAATTAGATGCCTTAGGCAAGGCATTAGATAATCCTGCGCGTCCTATGGTGGCGATTGTTGGTGGCTCTAAAGTGTCGACTAAGCTGACCGTGCTAGAAAGTCTTTCAGGCATAGTCGATCAGTTAGTGGTTGGCGGCGGTATTGCCAACACTTTCATTGCGGCGGCGGGCTACAATGTCGGTAAATCGCTGTATGAGGCGGATTTGATCGACGAAGCTAAGCGTTTAGTGGCTAATGCTAAGAGCCGTGGCGCCGATATTCCTGTGCCGACCGATGTGGTCGTTGCGGGCGAGTTTAGTCCAACAGCAGCGGCAACGTTAAAATCGGTTAGCGAAGTCGCTGATGGCGAAATGATTTTCGATATTGGTCCAGATAGCGCTGAAGCACTGGCTAAAATCATCGAATCTGCTGGCACTATCGTGTGGAACGGCCCTGTGGGCGTGTTCGAATTCGACCAATTCGGTGAAGGTACTAAGCGTATCGCCCAAGCGATTGCTGATTCAAAAGCGTTCTCTATCGCTGGTGGTGGTGATACTTTGGCTGCGGTTGATAAGTACGGTATTGCCGATAAAGTGTCTTACATTTCGACTGGCGGCGGTGCTTTCCTCGAGTTCCTCGAAGGTAAAGAATTACCGGCTGTGGCTATGTTAGAAAAGCGCGGCGCTTAATATTAAGTTTTAAAAAACGCGGCGCATAAGACGCCGCGATAAGCTCTGATAACATCAAAGCTTTGATAAAAAGTAAAAAATTATAAAAAAACCGCCCGTATTCATCTAAGGTACTTAATTTAAGTTGTTTATTTAAGGTACAGAGTTGAATGCGGGTATAAAAATCCATCCAAACGATAGCGACCTCGGTGATAGATATCACCCTATTATTGGAGTTAAAAAATGGCGTTAATTTCCCTACGACAACTACTTGATCACGCAGCAGAACATGGATACGGTGTACCTGCGTTTAACGTTAACAACTTAGAGCAGATGCGTGCCATCATGCAGGCCGCTGAAGCAACAGACAGCCCTGTGATAGTGCAAGCTTCTGCTGGCGCGCGTAAATACGCTCGCCCACAGTTCTTAAAATATTTGATGGCAGCAGCTCTTGAGCAGTACCCAGATATTCCTGTGTGTATTCACCAAGACCACGGTACCGATCCTGATATTTGTCAGCGTTCTATCCAATTAGGCATGTCATCAGTCATGATGGACGGCTCTTTGATGGCTGACGGCAAAACGCCTGCATCGTACGAGTACAACGTTGATGTTACCCGTCGTACAGTGGCATTTGCCCATGCGTGTGGTGTGTCAGTTGAAGGTGAAATCGGCTGTTTAGGCAGCTTAGAAACTGGCCAAGCTGGCGAAGAAGATGGTGTTGGTGCATCAGGTATTTTAAGTCACGATCAAATGCTGACTAGCCCTGAAGAAGCGGCGCGTTTCGTTGCCGATACTCATGTTGATGCACTCGCGATTGCTATCGGTACTAGCCATGGTGCATATAAGTTCAGTCGTAAACCGACGGGCGATGTACTGCGTATCGACCGCATCAAAGAAATTCATGCGCGTATTCCTAACACTCACTTAGTGATGCACGGTTCATCTTCTGTGCCACAAGAGTGGCTAAAGATCATCAACCAATATGGTGGTCAGATCCCAGAAACCTACGGTGTGCCATTAGAAGAAATCGTAGAAGGTATCAAACACGGTGTACGTAAAGTCAACATTGATACCGACTTACGTTTAGCATCAACGGGTGCCGTTCGTAAATTCTTAGCTGAACACCCAAGTGAATTTGATCCACGTAAATTCCTGAAAGCATCAATGGAAGCCATGGCCGATATCTGTACGGTTCGCTATGAAGCTTTCGGCTGTGCAGGTCAAGCATCTAAGATTAAGCCATTGTCTTTACAAGCAATGTATAAAGCGTACCAGTCTGGTGCGTTAGATCCTAAGATCAATATGTAAGCGTTATCGCTGAGATAAAAACCCGCTAAAGCGGGTTTTTTTATACTTAAAATAGCTGCAATTTTCATTTTTTAATCGTAAATGTTAATATCGCGCAGATTTTCAGGGGAAAATACTAACCCTTATTAATATGTGCTTATTCAGCATCGCTGGGACGAACAGATATTTATAGGGATTGGATTTAACGGAACAGGAACGGATAAACATGAAGAAAGTACTGACCGCAGCACTATTAATGACTGCACCTTTTATGGCGACAGCTGGGGCCGATTTTGTAAAAGGCGATGAGACATTCGCAGGTGAAGCTGAGCTTGGTGCAACCTTAACCACAGGTAACACTGAAACCTCATCATTCAAAGGGCGTTTAAATCTTAAGCATGAGCTTGGCGATTGGGAGAATCAGTACTTACTCGAAGGTTTATATAAAGAGGATACAGGTTCTGTTACCGCGAAACGCTATTTAGCGGGCGCACAAGGTAACTACAAGATGACAGATCGTAGCTACTTGTTTGCTAACGGTAATTATGAAGTTGATCCGTTCACCGGTTATGATTACACGCTATCTGGCGCAGCGGGTTATGGTTATAGATTCTATGATACTAACAAGACCTTTTTAGATGTCGAAGTCGGTCCAGGTTATATCTATCAGCGTCTTGATACAGAGCAAGCACTTATCGAAGGCCATGATACCAATGACAGCGTCGTTGCTCACGGCGTGATCAACTTTGAAACCGAAATCACTGACACCTCTAAATTCCAACAACGTTTCGTTGCCGATTACGGTGATAAGCTCGATGCCCGTTCTGAAACTTCGTTAACGGCGAATATTATCGGCGCATTAGCAATGAAGTTTGCCATTATTGTGCGCTACAACAGCGAGCCGTTGGATAATAAGAAAAGTACAGATACAGAAACCAATATGACCTTGTTATATTCCTTCTAATGCAGTGACGCTGATTAGAAACTAAAAAGCACCTTTGAGGTGCTTTTTTATTGGCTCTTTTTAGACTAAGTTAAATGTTTCTTTATTAGTTATCGCTGTAGTTATACAAAAATTAATGTTTTAAATGCCTTTGGTTATAGGGTAATGCATAGAAAGTTGCGTTTTATCAACATTTACTATGCTGAAGCTATGGTAATTTTCGACTAATTTCCTACGTAGAGATGAACTTTAATGAAATTACAGCGGTTGTTTAAAGGCAGTGGAATGGCGTTATGGAGTCTATTCTGCGTTGCAATATTGAGCGGATTCTCACCTGCAGCATGGGCTATGACAGAAGGGATAGAACGGCTTAATTTAACCGCCTCGAGTGTGGGTTATGTTGCCGTCTTTGTGTTTGTACTTGCATACATAATGGTGATGGCTGAGGAGTCGTTACATTTACGCAAGTCGAAACCTGTGCTGGTCGCGGCAGGGATTATCTGGGGCATGATAGGTTTTGTGTATGTACAAAATGGTATGTCTGAAGTGTCGGAAGCGGCATTCAAACATAACTTGCTTGAATATGCTGAGCTTCTACTCTTCTTACTCGTGGCGATGACTTATATCAATGCTATGGAAGAGCGAAATTTGTTTGATGCCATTCGTGGTTGGCTTGTCGGCCGTGGTTTTAGTCTAAGAACCGTTTTTTGGTTGACTGGGTTTATGGCGTTCTTTATCTCACCCGTGGCAGATAATTTAACGACTGCGCTATTGATGTGTGCCGTGGTGATGAAGGTGGGGGCAGGGCAACGCAAGTTTATCACCCTAGCCTGTATCAACATTGTTGTTGCGGCTAATGCGGGTGGCGCGTTTAGCCCGTTTGGTGATATCACGACCTTAATGGTGTGGCAAAAAGGATTAGTGCACTTTAGCGATTTCTTCCATCTGTTTATTCCAGCTTTAGTGAACTTTGCATTACCCGCTGCCATTATGAGTGTGTTTATTCCACATTTCGTGCCAGAGCCAGAAAAAGAGCATGTTTATACTAAGCCGGGTGCTAAGCGAATTGTTGCGTTGTTTTTACTCACAATCGCTACGGCAGTGTGTGCTCATTCCTTCTTAGGTATGCCGCCTGTATTGGGTATGATGACGGGATTAGGTTTCTTACAATTCTTTGGTTTTTATCTGCGTAAAACCTTCAATCGTTCCGTTGCCCGCGAACGTGCAAAGGCTGAATTGCGTCAGGACGAGCAGCGTCTTCAGCAGCTTGGTAGTGTGGTGCCCTTCGATGTGTTTAGCAGGATCTCCCGCGCTGAATGGGATACCCTGTTGTTCTTTTATGGTGTAGTGCTATGTGTGGGTGGCCTTGGCTTTATGGGGTACTTGAGCTTAGTATCTGAGGCTTTGTATTCCAATTGGGATACGACCTATGCCAACGTGGCTATCGGTCTGTTGTCTTCGGTTGTTGATAATATTCCGGTGATGTTTGCTGTGTTGACGATGAACCCTGAGATGGCCTTAGGCCAATGGTTACTGGTAACGTTAACCGCAGGAGTTGGGGGCAGTTTATTGTCAATTGGCAGTGCTGCAGGGGTCGCGTTAATGGGACAAGCTAGGGGGATTTACACCTTTGGTGCCCATTTGCGTTGGACACCTGTCATTGCGCTGGGTTATATCGCGAGCATTTTAGTACATATGTGGCTCAATGCTGCGATGTTCTAAATAAAAGTACTGCTCATTCACCTTTTGGACTGTATTGACGTTTGTGAGTCGTTTTGTAGCGGATAATATCGCGAATTATTTAGCGAACAACATCGATCTAACAAAATTCAATCGCATAACGTCTAGATATCAATGAATAAAATAGAGGCATCCGATGGATGCCTCTATTTGTTTGGATATGTCATTGGAAGGATTATTGCGGTAGCACTTGAATTAAATCCAGCTCGTTATTGGCTTTTGCGCCGTAGATCTGAATCGCGACTTTAATTTGTGTTACTGAACCACTTGGATCCTGCTGAGCCCAATCTAAGCCTGCTATCTCAAATTGATATTGACCGCTTGTGACTTCGGTTAATTTACCGCTGCATTCTCCAAGACTTTGGCAACGATAATTTTGGGTAACATGCCAGTGTTTCCATGCCTTCGGATTCGAGGATTCCTTGGCTTTGTCGGGGAACCCAAAATAGTAAATATCATAGGTTTTAGCCGCAGTGATCGCCTCTTGTTGCGCATCCGTCAGTGAAAATTGAATTGTCCCTGTACTCGAGTCAAATTGCTCAAGCTTGAGATTTATTTGCGTTGCTTCATCAATGTTTACTGCATTTTCGACGGGAGGTGGCTGCGGAGTTTCAGGCTCAGTGTTATTGCTGTCACTGCCACATCCTACGAGCATTAATGTCGCGAGGGTCAATGTGAGTAATGGGTATTTCATCACAGTCTCCTTAATTGAAATGTCCTGTATGGCAAGTGGTGCATTCCATGTCTGTTTTTACACTTGCCGCTGAGCCTAATGTGCTAGTACTACCGTGACAAGTTTGGCAATCTTGTGCATCTGGTGTTGGCTTACTACCAACAAGGGCGCCGATATTCTCCCCTTGATAGGCACGATTCAATACATCGACTAAGTAATAAGCCATAGACGCGGATAAGCGGTAACAGCGTTCACCTTTTTTCGCGAATGGTAAGCCAGAAGCCTTTGACCAGTTACTGATAGATGAGTGACATAACACGCTCTTGGCTTTTGATGAACTGCCCACAAGAGCCGTTTTTTCTGCTGTCGAGCCAATACCAGTAACAAATTCAGGTGAAGATAAAGGGAGCGTTGTATTTTCGTAGTAGCGGAAGGTATTGGCTATCACGGCGTTATTGTGACCATTAATGTCATCTAAAATATTCACTAACATGCCTATCGCATTAAGATTACCGCAGAGTGTGCCTTGACCCGTTACCCCTGCAAAACCATATGCGGCTAATGCCGTTGGAATTGTTTTGAACTTGTCTGCATCGGCACTATTAGATTGGGCTAGCATAGTCACAACGGCATGAAAAACTTGGTGCATACAACCACCACCCGTTTCATAGGCCAGTTTTGCTGTTGCCATTGCATCAAGTGGAACGTATTTAAGTTTCTCTCCTATCGCTAATTGATATTGACCATCGGCATTCGTTGCCGCGAGAACCGATGTCCCCATGAGTGTTGCACCTGCCGCTGCGGTGCTAATACCAATAATACGGGTTAATGCTTGACGTCTATTTATGCTCATTATGTATTTCCTCTATGTAGGATTACTTCTATTTATCAAATGCTAAAGATAAATTGATGACGTAAATTCTAAGCATGCTTGAGATAAATATTGTGATTTACGCCGGAGGATATTTGCCTTTTACATGAGCGGTAAATAGCGTTACTACAATAGAATTAACCGACTTAAATTCTGCATTTTAATTAACTAAACAGATTGTAAGGTGCTCATCGTCCCGATATTTATTATATTTATGTAAATTTATGCCGAATTTTCCATGTGCTAAATGGTATTTATTCCTGTGAGTTAACGCATGTTTTTGCCTAATAGCGCTGAACTTGGGGGTCGTCTCACGAAAATTAACTATTTGCTGACTTGGGTTAGCAAGATCACATTAATCATTAGTTAGTTTGCATAGACTTAACTTTGTGTTTTTATGGAGTTGAGTGGATGTTGATGCAATTGGGAGACTGCAGGTTTGATCGGGAACGAGGCATACTGATTGAGTTGTCTCGCGATGAATCTTGGCATCTTCCTCGAGCCGAGTTACAAGTGCTTAATTTGCTTGTTGAGCATCAAGGTAAGTTGGTTTCTAAGCACATGCTGAAGACGGGGGATGGAAAGCATCCGCCGCTAACTGATACCTCTGTGGCCCGTGCTGTTTTTATGCTTCGCAGCTTTCTTGGACCTCAATATGAGGGCTTGATTGAAACCGTGAAAGGCCAAGGTTATTTACTCCAACCATCTAATGGGACTGAGTTTAGAGGTGTTAATTACCTCAGATTGCACACAGTGCCTTTGTGGAGTGCCTTAGTGTTATTCGGGTTTATGTTAGCGTTTTCGGTGTTTTATTTGAATCATACGGATCACAGCAAGCCAACCCAAGCACTTATGACCTCAATATTACCTTTGGCTTCAGGCCAGCAAGTACGATTACACTTATTTGCTGATTCCAATACTAATAACACTTTACTCTTCGAATTAGGTGAGCGCTTAAGTGCAGGATTAATCGCCTGCGGTCAAAGTGATTGGGCTGATGTTTATGCTTCTTTGTCCCATGATAAACAAGTGCTTAATATTACTTTTCGAGGCGAAAAACTCGGTCAGTCAGTGATCCGTAATATTAAAATCAGTGATTTCACTCGACCGAAAACCTTCATCGATGCTGCTTGGCTGCAGGAGGTTAACATCTGTGGCTAAATGGCTAAAGTGGACGATTAATATTGTTATCTTGTCGGCATTGATTATGGCCTGCGGTGTGATATACAAACAGTCGGCTACCAATCAGACGATGATTTTAAATTGCAGCTCTGAATTATTCGACCGCCATTCTAGTGCCAATCCTAGCGGCAGCTCGAGTGTTAGCAGTGACGGTAAATTTTACCTACTCGTGGATGTTTTGATTGCCGCTGACAATACGCAGATCAATTATCGTTACTTTAATATTGACGGTACGAGTGCGGGCAATATTTTAATGCAAGGCAAAGTCGACAGTATTGAGGCCAATAGCATGACCTATAAAGTTACCGTTAAAACGAAAACGGAATCTGAAATTGAAAAGCAAAAAAATTGGCCAGAACATATGAAATATCTATCCTATATCAGCAGCTTACATTTTAATGACTCGGAAATGCACAATCTCAGTATCGAGGTGTTAGATATGGATGACACCAAAGATTATGCAGTGGTCCTTTTTCAGCCTAGCAATACCATTTGTGGATGCAGAATCGTAAATAGTCGAATTTAATCAGTGAATTTGAGTTTATTTCAGTTAAGATTAGTGCTCATTGATTTGTGATTACTGTGGTGAGTCTCCTGTGAGGGATTCATGAAAAGGGTGTTGTGTCTAAGATACGTGTAAAGCAAGAAGAATCCCTGTCGATTAAGTTCAGCCATCAGATGGAAAAGGGCGATAATCGTCAACTCGATCTCTATTTCTTTTTACCTAAGGAAATGGGCATAGGCTCGCGCACGCTCAATGAAGAAGAGTACTACTACAGCTCAATAGTTGGACGTCGCTCATACTATTCAGAAGGCTTGCACTTACCTCTGGTGCAGGGGCGTTTTGCCAGTTTAAATCGCCGTACTGTTGAAGAATTCAGATTGTACCTAAATCTCTTCGCCTATCAGTTTGCGGTTGCGGTTGAAAACGATGTTAAAGAACTCAATCAAATCACAGATGTAACCCATTTTTATTTTGCCCTCGACGAATTACGCGAACAAATTGCCCAGTTGCTGAAAAAGTTTCGCCGTAACGAACCGGGTGATCCTAAATGGAAATCTTACTTTGAAAATGCTGATAACTACTTGTCTTGGTTTTGTGAGCAGCAGTTACTCAAAGTGCTCGCTTATGCCACTCGAACCAGTGATTTCAACGATATTTTAGAGCGGGTACTCACGCTCTGCCGTAATGAATGTGCCTATCGTGATGAGCATAAGTACAACTCAGCGCAAACTAAGCAAGATCCTAACCGTATCTCTAACAAGATGTTGTTGTTGCGCCGTTTAATCCAACAAGGTGTGGTACTCAAAGAAGAGTTAAAGCCTTTAGGGATTGGCCTTAAAAAGTTTACGACAGGACTGGCGACCGCGTTAGTGATGTTGGTGGTGTCTGCGTTGATAATTCAAGCGCAGGGCGCCTTTAGTGGTTTTACTATTGCGCTAGTGCTGACCTTAGCCGTGATCTACGGTTTCAGGGAAATCTTTAAGGACGATGTGCGCAATGCCATGTGGCGATTTATTCAGCGGGGTCGACCACGTTGGAGCCGCATTTTACGGGATACTACGAGTCAGGCGGTTATCGCTAAGCAGTTGGTATGGCTTGAGTTTATGCGTCAGCAAGATCTACCCGAAAAAGTCAGTGACATTCTAAAGCACAGACATAGCCAAAATAAGGTCGATGCGGAAATTCTGCACTATAAAATCGCCACTAAGGTGAATCAGAGTGAATTCCAAGCGGGATATTCGACTATTCAAGAGCAAGTGAGCTTTAGCTTAGTGCCTTTTGCCCGTTATTTAGAACGGGGTAAAGCGAAGATTTATAAGGAAGTTGAAGGCAAAATTAGTTATGAATCTGTTGAGCGGCGCTATCAAGTCAACCTGATTTTAGTGTTGCGTGATGGGCGCGAAGCCCCGCAGTATATTCGCTATAAAATCACCATGAACCGCTCGGCAATCATAGAAATTACCCAGAGTCAGTTGCCTGACTCAGTTAATGCACCCGAATCTACGATTGATGACGAGTAAAGGCTTGACCGATATTCTGATCGTTATTTTGCTTCGCCCGTTTTAGGGCGATTTCGGCATTATTCAGATATTGCTCTAATGTCTGGCCTTCTTGATAACCCGCAATACCAATACTAATACCTTCCCCTAAGCCATTACCATTGAGCTTTTCCATCATATTGAGGGCAAAGTTGTGCGCATGGGTGGCGTCTGTGTCAGGTAACATCACAATGAGCTTCCCTAGCTGCCAATGCAGAATTTGATAATTAGCTGGAATTTCAAGCAATAATTGCACTTCTATTTCTTGCTGACGATTTGCCAGTTGGTCGATATCACTCATGTGGCTTAGCATGCCCTCTGGATTGATATCCATTAACAGTAAGCTTGAACTGAGACGGCTTGGTGGCGGCAGAGAGTTAAAGTAACGTTCTAAATCTGCCAAATTCAGCAGAATAGTACTGCGATGGGGCACAAGGTTACGCTTCTCTGTGCCTCGACCACGCTCGGCGGCTTGCTCTAAAGTGCAGACGATATAATCAATCTCACCATCGGCGGCCACATGGCCCTTCAAGGTGGCTTGCAAACAATTGGAATGCGCCTGTTTAGGTGAGCATAGAATTTGCCCTTGCCACTGACCTTGCATGGCAATTTGGGCGCTGATCCTCTGCCATTGATTGCCCAAATCATTCGCGAGTAATGACGCTAAATCTTGATTTAAATCGCCATTGAGTTGCATTAGCGCATCGAATACTGGATTGATTTTAATCAGTTTACCGTTAGCATCCGTGAGGGCTGTCGCGACTGTGTTATCGCATAAAAGCTCACTGAGAAAAGCATTTTGTTTGCTGCTGATTAACTCACTGATGTCCTCAAGGGTGATTAATAGATGTGGTGAGCCTCGGCTCGCCCTTGGTGCTTGGCGGATATGAACGCGTAAAGTAGGGCCATCGATACTCTCTAGACTGATTTCACCAGACCATTGACCGGTTTTATGTACCTGCTCCATTAACTCCGTGTAGGTTTTATCATCGAGGCATAAGGTACGCTGTAGGCTTCGGTCTGTCAGTTCATCTAATGGTACTAAGGTCGCTTGTGCCGCTTTAGTATTGGCACTGATGACTCTGGCATTTTCGTTTACCATCATAAAGCCGATGTCACTATTAAATAAGCCATTAGCAACATCAATACTGTATTGGCGTGAACGCTGTTGTAAGCGATACATGTGGCTGAGTAGTACAACCCAAGCGGCTAAAACCGTTAATATTAACGATGCCACAATGACAATGTTTTGCCATTGTGAGAAACGAGCAGCTATGTCTGAGTTGCGCACATAGGAGAGTAAAAAATATTCTCTGTGAGTCTCAGGTTGGGCAGTGAGTTCGATTTTAAGGTAAACATAAGTGGCTTCTTCACCGTGGAATTGTCCAAAGTTGCTCATGGACATATCGCGCCACAGGGCCGGATAGCTCTGTCTTAAACTTGCTCCTAAGGTTTCTGGCATATTGCTTAGAGGGGCGAGATCGCTCGCGCCAGCATAGAGTAATCCTTGAGTATCAAGCACTAACATAGGGGACTTATTGCTTGAAAAGGCTGGTTTTATGGCCTCCAGCATTTTTACCATAGAGTTGTACGTCACCAGATAACCGATAGAACTCTGATCGGGCTTCTCGAGCCACGCCATTTGATACATATAAGGTTCAAGCATGCCGTCTATCGGAACAAATTCCAGTGGCGAGGTATAGACCTCCTTGCCACCCATGCTCCGACTCGCTCCAAGTAAGGTCGGTGGTAAGGCATCTTTATTGAAATTAGGGGGCGTTGAGAATTTATAGTTACCTTGGGGATCGTACAGTGCAATACCGAGTAACTCAGGAATATGTTTTACTAGATCTTGCCAGTTTTCCTGCAATTTAAGTTGTTGCTTGGCGGTAGGATTGCTTAAGTATTGTTTTAGCAGTTCCCCATTGGCGAAAATTTGGGTTCGAAATTGCTGAAAAGACACTTTATCTGCGATCAATGAGCCTATGGTTTGCAGTTCACTGTATCTTTGCGTTGCCCACTCTTCTTGCAGGCGTCGTTCACCTAACGTAATGATTAAGTGAGTTAAAATAATCATGCCAATCACCAGCATAGAAAGCTGGCTTGCAATAGCGAGTAAGCGTTGATGCGACCAATAGATCCCTTGGGTTAAAGAGAGCAGTGGCGCAGCGGGATACGTGCTTGGGTTATTCTTCAGCATGAACCGATTATGAGTGGGTGAACTGTTAATTTCGCTATGTTAACACGAAAGAATTGTTACGACAGTGCCAAGTTACTCAGCAAGATTCCTTGAGTAAAAGTTAAGACGATTCACACATGTACCACTCAGGTAATCGACAGTGTTATCTGCTTGGGTATTTCAGTCGATTTTGGCTGTATTAGAATGCCGTTTAGCCTAAGGCGCCTAATATGCGATGCTTGAATTCGCAGCCGTAGGACTCAACTTGTTCACGACAGATGTCGATATCAACCCCCGCCAATCCTTCGATGGCTGAAACTTGTACCGTTTCAATATAGTGTGGCGCTAATGCGATGAAAGCATGTACGGCGGCATAAGAACCGGCGAGTTTGGGGCGACAATGTTCCATATAGGCGGCTTCATTATCCGCATTGAGGGAAATGGATAAACTATCAACGCAGTTGGCCAGTTCTGGCAAAATATTGCGCCTATGGACTAAATTACCTAAACCATCGGTATTAATGCGTACTCGCCCGCCTCTTTGTTTAATTTCTTTCGCCACCTCAAGCAAAGTTGGAAGATTTAAGGTCGGTTCGCCATAGCCACAAAACACATATTCTTCGAAGTCTTTAACATCGCCAAGCAGTGGAATAATTTCTTCGGGCTTAGGTTGGTGACACAGTGCCAGTTGATATTCGTGGATCTGTTTACTGCCATTATGTTTTGGACAAAACGCGCAGCGCAGGGTGCAGCGACCCGTAATATTAAGGTAGCGACTGCGACGAATATCATAGACAAGCGTTTCAGTCACACAGGTTTCATTTGTGCAAACTTCATCTGTTATGTGACCGTTCGCTAGGGTTTCTGTGGTGACAACTTGTGGTTTATCAATATTTTGCTTGTGCAGATGCTCAGACATAATGATGGGTTTCATTCTAACGATAGCTGACGACTTAAACACAGTGTAGCGAAAGCCTGATGCGATAACTGTCAACTAGATCGCAACTTGAAAGCTCAAGCCACTCGCGGCAGACTCAAAATGACATAGATGATTGAGAGGTTATTGACTCGCACTGAGGATTAAAAAGAGAGCCTAAGCTCTCTTTTTAAGGTTCAAGACATTGATTAACTGCTTCTAGTTAACTTCCTATAGATAGTCTTTTTTATAGTCAGTGGGGACTGGCGGCTCTAAATGCTCAGGTGTAAAGTCCACTTCATGGTCTTTTTTAGGCTGCCACCACCAATGGAAGAAGCGGCTGCTAGTGCGCTTAACGTCGTCGAGTATGATGTACAGCAAGGGCACTAAAATTAGCGTCACAAGGGTCGAGAACAGGATACCGAAAGCGAGGGATGTCGCCATAGGGATCACTATTTGCGCCTGCAAACTACGCTCGAGAATAATAGGTACTAAGCCGACGAAGGTGGTGAGTGACGTCAGGATGATCGCCCTAAAACGATAACAGCCTGAATCGACCGCCGCCTGTCTGACCGACTGCCCTTGCTCCCGCGCACGGTTCACAAAGTCCACCAAAATCAAGGAGTCGTTCACCACCACTCCCGCTAATGCCACTATGCCGCAGAGACTTAACACGCTCATCGCGAGTCCCTGAATTAAGTGACCAAACAGGGCGCCGATAATCCCGAAGGGGATCACAGACATGATGATTAACGGCTGACTGTAGGATTTAAGTGGCACGGCCATCAAAGCATAAATGGTGAACAGCGCAAAGAAGAAGCCTTGCATCAAACCGACCATGGCATTCTGTTCATCCAAGCTGCCACCGTCCAGTGCAGTTTGGATTTTAGGGTACTTGGCCTGTAATTGTGGCAGGTAATCTTTTTGGATTTCTTGCACTACTTTTGAAGGTTCAACGATGTTTTTGTTGGCATTTGCCGTGATGGTAATCGCTCGCTTGCCGTCAACACGGGTAATTGAGGCGTAGGATTCACCTTTTTCAATTTGTGCCACAGTCGAGAAGGGAACCGAAGTGCCCGTTGGCGTGCGGATCAGCATATTTTCAAGATAACCCACAGTACGACGTTGTTCTAATGGGTAGCGCACCATCACCTTGATTTCTTCTTTATTACGTAAAATACGTTGGGCTTCATAACCATAGAAACCGTAACGCACTTGGCGAGCTAAATCGGAAAGGGTCAGGCCAAGGGCTTCAGCCTCTGGACGTATCTTCAGGCGAATTTCATGACTGCCCGAGGAGAAGTTGTCGGCAATATCGTACACGCCTTCGTAGCTGGCGAGTTTTTGCTTCAACTCTTTAGAGGCCGCGGACAGTTCATCGAGGTCACTCGAGGTTAGTCTGAAGGAAATATCGCCACCGGCATCGTTGGTGCTCGCGTTAAAGCTGAGTTTTTTAACCGACAAAAGCTCAGGCAATTGTTCACGCCACGCGGCAGCAATCGTCACGCCATCGACTTCACGGTCTTCACCTTTCGTCAGTTCGGCAAAAATGAAGGCAGAGGTACGGGAGCTCATATTGATAAAGCTATGCTTCACCACTTGATAGCCGTTATCTTTCTCCATTTTTTCGTTCATCTTGTACAGGGCTTCTTCTATGCTCTGTACCACTTTTAAGGTGTTACCTTCGGAGCTGCCTTCATCCATTTCAAGTTCAACTTGAATAAAGTCTGAGGGAATGTCTGGGAAAAATACCCAGCGCACTTTGCCACTGGCGACTAAGGCAATCGACAGAATCAATACACCGATAAAGGCAGCGACCACGTTGTATCTGTGTTTGATACAGCGCTCGAGGAAGTTGCGATAGCTGTGGTGAATAAAGTATTGCACTCTGTCGTTAAAATTGGCTTTTAGGTGGCCAAAGAATCCCTTTGGTGCGCCAGGTTTTTTAAACTTCATGTGCGCTAAATGCGCTGGCAGAATGAACTTAGACTCTACCAGTGAGAAGGCTAAACAGAGGATGACCACCATACCGATGGATTTCCAGATAATCCCCATAGGGCCAGAAACCATTAACATGGGAATAAATGCCGCAATTGTAGTTAAGACCCCGAAGGTCGCGGGCATCGCCACTTTTTGCGCGCCGCGGATCACGTTCTCAACCGAGTGACCGTGGCGTTCGACCTCTGTGTAGGCACTCTCGCCGATGACAATAGCATCATCCACCACTATTCCGAGCACCAAGATAAAAGCGAATAGGGTCAACATGTTGATCGTCATGGAGAAAGGTTCGAGCGGCATGACCAACATAGTGCCGAGGAAACACACGGGTATCCCCATCATGACCCAAAATGCTAACTTCAGATCGAGGAACATGGCTAAGATGATAAACACCAACAAGGCACCGTAAAACATGTTCGACATCATCATGTCTAAGCGGCCCTGGAGATAGTGGGTCATATCACCCCAAGTATCGAGTTGAGCGTTAGCTGGCAGTGTGGCGCGGCGCTGTTCTACGTACTGTTTAACTTGGTCTGCAATGTCTAAGGCGTTTTGATCATCAATGCTGGTAACTTCAATAATCGCAGCGGGTTTGCCGTTAAAGCGGGTATATTCCAAACGTTCTTCGAAATCATCTTTGATGGTAGCTACTTGTGGCAGCATCACGCGGCTACCGTCGGCGCGAGTTGTGACGACTATATTGGCAAAGTCATCGCCCGTGTAGGCTTGGCCTTTGGTGCGCAATAGGATATCGCCATCTTGAGCACGAATAGAGCCGCCTGGTAAGTCTAAGGAAGAGTTTTGCACTGCTAATGCGACCTGCGAGAAGGTCAAACCGTACTCTCGTAACTTATTCTCAGAAACTTCAATACCGATTTCATAATCGCGCACCCCAGTCACTTTCGCACGGGTTACCGCGGGGAGTTGGGTTAAATCGTCACGAACCGACTTAGCCAATTCTTTCATATCGTGGAGTGTCATATCGCCATAAACAGACACCCAAATGACGTTATTCTCAGGTTTGATTTGAGAGATATTCGGTTTTTCGATGTTCACTGGGAAGGTTGAAATTGCATCTAACCGCAGTTTGGCTTCATCGAGAATGGTCTGCACTTCGTAACCGTCTTCAACTTCAACGGTAATCGAGCCAACGCCTTCGCTAGCCACAGAAGTCACTTTCTTGATGCCGTTGATATCTTGGATGGCTTCTTCAATCTTGATGTTGATGCCTTCTTCGATTTCCTGTGGCGCCGCACCTGGATAGGCGACGGAAATATTTAATAAATTGAGTTCGAAAGAAGGAAAAACCTCTTTATTAATCAAAATACTGCTGAACAGGCCGCCGATGAGTAGAACACACATTAATAAGTTCGCGGCCACACTGTTGCGGGCGAACCAAGCTAAGATCCCTTTTTGAGTGTCCATTATTTAACTCCAGCGGCCGCAAGACTCGATTCAGGAGTATTTTCTTTTGGTGTCTCAGTAGGCAATGCCGCTTCACCTAAGATTTTGACCATTTGCCCATTTGCCATACTGTTGAAGTGGGTCGTAGCGACGCGTTCACCCGTTTTTAGACTGTCTTTGATGAACACATTTTCTAAATCACTACGAACCACATTTACTTGGCGCATTTCAATGATATTTTTGTCGTTGACTAGGGCGACTTGGTCGTTACGAACCACATGGCGGGGTAATTTAACTATGCCATCGACAGTGCGGCCCTTGATGACTGCATTGACGAAGCTACCGTATTTAAGTGGTAAGCTACCTGGCACTTTATTCGCGCGCAGATAGGGATCTTTGATTTCTGCGACTAAATACACCATGCGATTTTCGGCATCGATAACACCTTCACTGCGGATAATATTGCCTTCCCAAGTATTTTCTTTGCCCGCCAAAGAGGCGCTAAGCGTGACTTGGGTATCGGGATTATCGACAGACTCTAAATAGGCTAAATCATCATTAGAAATGGGTAAGCGGATTTCGGCAACGCTAGTGTCATAGAGCTCACCTAGATTAGTGCCTAAGCTAACGTATTGACCTAAATCGACATTTCTAACTTTGATTATGCCATCAAAGGGCGCGCGAATAACCGTGCGCTCAAGGTTACGTTGGGCTCGCGCCAGTGCTGCCTGCGCATATTTTACGTTAGCTTGTTCTTTTTTGAGTTGCGGGATACGTAGACCTAACTCAGGGGGCAAGCCCTTGTCGTAGCCTTTGAATTCGATTTTAGCGACTTCACCACGGGCTATTTCTTCGTTCAGTGCGGCGGTGGCTTGGGCCAGCGTCGCTTCGGCTTGCATTAAGTCAGCCTCGTAATCTGAGGGCTCGATTTGCGCTAATTGGTCGCCTTTCATGACTATGCCACCTGCAACAAAATGAGGGGAGATAGTGAGCATTCTGCCTTGAACTTCGGTCACGAGTTGGGTTTTATACTTTGGGGTAACCACGCCGTAGGAAGGTAAATTTAGCGATACTGTTTGCTGAGTCACTTGCGTGACATCAACGATAGGAATGGGCATCTCTTCAGGTTTTTGTTCTGGCGCCTCCTTCGTTTGCATTAATAAGGCTGCGCCAAATACAAACAGCAGCAGAATAAGAAAAGGAGACAGTCTCCTCAGTAGGGTCTTCATCATATAATGGTTAAATCCATGCTAATCGCGTAATGGGGTTAAAGTAGCAGAGTCGGCCACGCCAATAAATTTATTTTTGTAAATTAAATGTTTCTAAAAGTGATGCCGCGACAGATATGCTCATCATGCATCGATATTTGGGCGAAAATTAGAGCAGAAAGGTGATGAAAGGTTCAGTTAGGTGATTGGAATATATTGAAATAAGAATGAATCCGCATTGGGGTTAACCGCTCTAAATCCGCCGCATTTCATTCTATATAATTAAACATAGCAGGATATTTTTAGTAAAATCACCCACGTAAGTTATATTTTGGTAATAAAAAAGCCGCATATAGCGGCTTTAGTTTGGTGAATTTAAGCGGGTGTTACTTTTTCTTACGGGCGATTTTACTCGCTTTCTTTGCCGCTTCTTTCTTGCTCGTTTTCTTCGCAGCTTCTTTCGCTTTCACTTTGGCTTTTTTCTTACCCGGTGTGCGCGCTTCTTTATTCTTTGGACGCAGCTCTTCGATCACGCGGCGTTTCAACGGTTGCTCGATATAACGTTCGATTTTACCGACGATACGCATGTCGTGGGCTTCGGCAAGCGAAATCGCGGTACCTTTTGCGCCAGCGCGGCCAGTACGGCCAATGCGGTGGATATAAGTGTCGGCAGAACGTGGCATATCGAAGTTGATCACATGGGTGATATCGTCGATATCGATACCGCGTGCAGCCACATCGGTCGCCAACAAGACATTGACTTCACCTTTAGTAAAGCGACTCAAGGCTTGGAAGCGTTTCTTCTGTTCCATATCGCCACGCATAAAGGCGCAGGGAATACCGACTTTAAGTAACTGGCCTTCTAGGCTAGAAACGATGTCGCGGGTTTTCACAAATACGATAGTCCGTTTGACATCCTCTTGGCGTAGCAGATGACACAACAGCGCAAATTTATGCTCTTTATCATCGGCTAAGTGGATCCATTGGTGGATCTTGGCTTTTTCACTGCGAGGGGCTTCAACATCGATTTCAATCGGGTCGTTTAACACTTCACGGGCAAAACGTTGTACACCGCCGCCTTCTAAGGTGGCAGAAAACAGCATGTTCTGTTTGCGGCCTTGGGCCTCAATAGCAATGGCTTGCACCACAGAAGAGAAGCCCATGTCTAACATGCGATCGGCTTCGTCGATAATTAAGATATCGACTTCTTGGGCATTGAAATTGCCTTTGTCTAAATATTCCATCAGGCGGCCTGGGGTCGCGACCAGAATATCGACGTTGCCTGCTAAGGCCTCTTCCTGTGGTCTATAAGGAACGCCACCAGTAACGATAGCAATATCTAAACCTTGGCCCGTGGCTAGGTGACTCGCATAACGGTGGATTTGGCTAGCTAACTCACGGGTTGGCGTGAGGATTAGCACCCTTGCTTGTCCCGCAAAACGACGGGGGAAGTCGATCAAATGTTGTAGCGATGGCAGTAAAAAGCTCGCTGTTTTACCTGTTCCTGTCGGGGCGCGCGCAAGAATATCTCTTTGCTCTAGGGCGTAAGGAATCGTTTCTTGCTGAATCGTTGTGGGTGAATGATGCCCCATGGCATTAAGCGACTCTAATAAGCTAGGGTCAAGCTGGAAATCTTCAAATTGCATGCGCAGCGTCTCGACGGATAATAGCGAAGCATTATAAAGGTTATGGCGGTTAACTTAAATAACTTATCTAGATCTCCTGTGTTTATCTTCTGTGTCAGTAAAGTTTTATGGTAATTGGCATAAGTTAATTACTTTTAGGTCAATGTATTAGCATTTAATTTGTGGGAAATTGGAGCTTTCGTTAAATTTGCCAAACTTAGCTAGCTTTACTTAATGTGTCAGGATTGGACTCGATATCAGTATTTAAGGTAAAAATCTCGAACCAATTGCACCATGGTTTGTGTGTATTGGCCTGAACGTTCACGAATAGTGATATCACTGAGCTTTGGAGCCATTTGTGGATGAGTCTTGTGGGCGAGTACGCAGAGTACTCGATTAGCGCTTTTTCCTACAATGCTGATAAGGTTGGTTATTTCAATCAAATTGAGCTGAGAGTGCGTTAAGATTTCGTCGAAACGGGCCATACTCTGCATTGGTAATATGAGACTTGCCTTTCCTTGTGGTGCTAGGCACACATGAATGGCATCGAGTAGTGCGGTAAAGCTTAAGCTATCTGTGTGGCGGGCCATAGCGCGCTGGGATTGTATCGCTTGCGTGCCTTGCTCAAAATAGGGCGGATTACAAATTATGTGATCAAAATACTCTTGATACTCAGTTTGTTGGCAAAAGTCTTGGATGCTGCAATTAACTAAGGTCAGTCGATTAGCCCAAGGACTATTGTGGAAGTTATGTTGGCAAGCATGGGCGGCATTGGTGTCTAATTCGACACTGGTGATATGTGCTTGACTGCGCTGAGCTGCCATTAAACTGAGTAAGCCGCTGCCTGCGCCTATATCTAAGATTGATTTCGCGGTGGTCAGTTGTGCCCATGCCCCAAGGACGACGCTGTCTGTGCCTACGGCCATGCCGCAATTCATGTCATCGATATGAAATTGTTTAAAAGTGAATGCCATGGGGAGTTAATTTTGCCGTTCTAAAGTGATTTAGGCCCAATATTGGGCGCGCAATATTCTAATTCTAGCCCTCGTTTTTAGCTAATGTTTTTAAACAGTCGCATCTGTCCTAGCTGTATGAATTTGTGTCGCCAAATCATTTACTATTTTACGTGGTAATACTGATTTCACTTAATTAACGCTTTAATTTATTGCCTTAGAAACCTTTTATTAGCAGTTAATTAGCATTATTTCGCTTTTTTTGCCTGAACGGACTTGTTGTCTTGTATTGATGCTTTAAGTCTGGTATTAGTTTCGCCCCCATTTTTAATCACTTTTAAGATTAACGGATAGGTAAACGAGTTTGTTGGTGAATTAGTCGTCAGTTAGGCTACATAAACGTTCGCCATCGTTTATAAACTCGGCAGATATCGAACATATTTACCACGGAATTGTGTAAACATAGATTTGCACTCCGGATGGGCTTTGTTTTAGCTATGGCTAATCGACACATAATCACTTAAGTTTGTAAAAAAACAATAAGACAAGATGGGGCTTCCAGTGCAAGACAATCAGATGAGTATCGGAGATACATTAGGCTTAGGTTTTATGACCTTTGCGTTCTTTTTAGGTGCGGGAAACCTAATTTTTCCACCATTCGCGGGTATGTTAGCGGGCGAAAATATGCCCCTCGCCATGTTGGGTTTTTTGATTACCGCCGTAGGTTTACCTTTAGTTGGACTGATTGCTGTCGCTAAGGCTCAAGGTAAGGTTATGGCTATGCTGCCAGTATTTGCAGCAACGACATTGGCTGTCGCGATTTACATTATTATCGGCCCTGCTTTTGCTGCGCCGCGTACGGGATTAGTGGCTTACGAGATTGGCGCTAAGCCATTTATCGATGACACCACGGCAACGTTTTTGCTGGGCAGTTTAGAATTAAACCTGACGCAACTGCTATACACATTAGGTTTCTTCGCTGTCACTATGTTGCTGGCGCTTTTCCCTGGTAAGTTGCTCGATAGCGTAGGTAAAGTATTAACGCCTATTTTATTGATTTTGTTGGTCGGATTAGCCGTTTCAGTGCTGTTTTTACCTGCATCCGAAGTGGGCCAAGCAGTGGGGGATTACCAACAGCATCCGCTGACCAAAGGTATTTTGGAAGGCTATAACACTATGGATACGTTAGCATCCTTGATGTTTGGTATGTTGATTATTGATATCCTGCGTAAAAAGGGCATTGACCAACCCAGTGATCAAACTAAGTATCTAATCCGTGCAGCCTTTATTGCCGCCACTGGTTTAACTTTTGTGTATGTGTCCTTGTTCTTTTTAGGTGCAACCGCCGGCGATATCGCTATCGGCACTAAAAATGGCGGCGAAATATTAACAAATTACGTGACCCGCGAGTTTGGGGAACTAGGCTCAGTCTTGTTGTCATCCGTCGTGACTTTAGCTTGTTTAACCACTGCGGTTGGGCTAGTGAGTGCGTGTTCTGAGTTCTTTAATGAGCTGATGCCTAAACTGCCTTACCGTTTCCTCGTGATCTTTTTAAGCTTGATATGCGCAGTGATTGCGAACGTGGGCCTAAGTCAGTTGATTGCTATTAGTATTCCCGTATTAATGACGATTTATCCTGTGGCTATTGCTCTTGTGGTTGTGACTTTCCTGACCGCTTATTTTGCGAATCCACAGTTTGCACATCGTGCAGTACTGAGCGTGGCACTGTTTTTCGGCATCTTCGATGGTCTTAAAGTGGCAGCGAAAAGTTTGACTGACGCTGATGGTCAAGCCATGAATGGCTTAGCACAGGTTTTTATCCATATAGTGAATGTTATGTCTCCAGTGTTATCTAAGCTGCCACTCTATGAAGAAGGTATGGCTTGGTTATTGCCGACCATTGCGACGATTGCACTGTGTTTAGTATTCGGTCGTGGCCGTGGTCAAACGGCTGCAGCCTAGGCTTTGCATTCTAGTTCTCGTCTTTATGCTTAACTCAGTTAAGCTTATGCAGGCTTAGACATATTTAAATTAATATCAACGGCGTATCATTTGATTACGCCGTTTTTTTATGGAGTATTTGTGCCTAAAACCTATATGCCAGATCCACTTATCGATGCTTTTCTTGATGATCTTTGGTCAAGCAAGGGACTGAGTGATAACACGCTATCGGCCTATCGTACCGATCTACGCCATTTTGATCGTTATCAAGGTCAGCAAGGAGTGACGTTACTCGCGGTTTCTCAGGCCGATGTTAGGGCATATCTGGCCTTTAGAGTTGAGCAGAATTTTGCGCGTACCAGTAGCGCTCGGCTGCTCAGCAGTTTACGGCGTTTCTATACTTATTTGGTGCAGACCAAGCAGATTTCAGCCGATCCTATGGCCTTAGTCGAGTCACCTAAGTTAACGCGCCATTTGCCGGATTCTCTGAGTGAGTCGCAGGTTGACCGTTTACTGTCTGAGCCCAATGTGGATGATGCCGTCGAATGCCGTGACAAGGCAATGCTAGAGCTTTTGTATGCAACTGGCCTCAGGGTGAGTGAACTTGTCGGCTTGACCATGGAGCAAATGAGTTTGCGCCAAGGCTTAGTACGTATTGTGGGCAAGGGTGGCAAAGAGCGTCTTGTGCCGCTGGGGGAATTGGCTATTACCGAAGTGGAGGGCTACATGAAATTTGCTCGCCAAGAGTTGCTCGGTAATAAACAATCTGATGTGGTATTTCCGTCGAAACGCGGGCAGATGATGACGCGGCAAACTTTTTGGCATCGGATTAAACTTTATGCTCTGCGTGCGGGGATTGAAATTGCATTATCACCGCACACTTTACGACATGCTTTTGCCACTCATTTGCTCAATCACGGTGCCGATCTGCGGGTTGTCCAACTGTTATTAGGTCACAGCGACTTATCGACCACGCAGATTTATACCCATGTCGCACGGGCAAGATTGCAGGAATTGCATCAACAGCATCATCCTAGAGGCTAAAAAAGGATTTAGTTACAGCATAAATTTGCTTTCCGCGCGGCTTGTCTGTAACTTTTTGCCCCTATACAGGGTCTATTGAATATCTCGAGTTAGAACGGCCCCAATATCTCGTTGTAGTGACACAATTTATAGGATGTCCCATGAAGTTGACCCCAGCATTATCATTAGTTTTTGCCCTCCTAGTTGCACCACTTGCCAGCGCTGCCACTGCGACGTCTCCCGATACCGCTGCGATTAAGCAAAAACTCGGTGAGATGTTAGATGTTGAAGTCATTTCTATGCAGGACTCACCAATTGAGGGCTTGTATCAAGCCATGACCAACCGCGGCGTGCTCTATATTAGCCGTGATGGTTCAAAACTATTCCACGGTAGTGTGTATGATATCGATAAGGGCATGAAAAACTTAACCGAAGCCGCATTAGCGGGTCCGCGTTTAGAAATGATGAAGCCGCTTGAAGAGAATATGCTTGTCTATAAAGCGAAAAACGAAAAACACGTGGTCACTGTATTTACCGATGTTAGCTGTGGTTATTGCCGTAAATTGCATAGCCAAATGTCTGACTACAATAAACTTGGTATTACAGTGCGTTACTTAGCCTTCCCGCGCGCGGGTGTGCCATCAGCTAATGCCGATGAGATGCAAGCTATCTGGTGTGCTAAAGATCCATTAAAAGCCATGACTGATGCTAAAGCGGGCAGCAAAGTTGCCGCGGCAACATGTGATGCTAAAATTGCCGAGCAATATGCGTTAGGTACAACCTTTGGTGTCAATGGTACGCCTGCAATCGTATTAGAAGATGGCAATATGATCCCTGGCTATCAACCGCCTGAAGACTTATTACGCACCTTAGAGGCACGTCAGTAACAGCCTAAAATGTAAAATTTATCCCACGAAAGGTGAGCTTAAGGCTCACCTTTTTGTTATCTTATTGCCACGATTTCATGAGAGTTTGAGTCCCTTGATCCATAAGATAGTCCGTCGCCCAACCGTTGATGATAGCCATTTACCCGCTCATCTTTCGCCGCTATTGAAACAGCTTTACGCTCGCCGTGGTGCGCTAACCCACGAATGCGAGCTTGTCCTTAAGGGTCTATTAAGACCTGAAACCATGAAAGGGTTGCCCGAAGCCGCGGCGCTTATCGCCGATGCAATGCAGGCGAATAAGTCGATTCTGATCGTGGGTGACTTTGACGCAGACGGCGCGACCTCAACCAGTGTGTGTATGTTGGCGCTGCGGATGATGGGCGCGGTGAAAGTCGATTATTTGATCCCCAATCGCTTCGATTACGGCTACGGCTTAAGCCCTGAAATTGTTGCGGTTGCGGCGTCTAAACAGGCTGAAATGCTGATCACTGTCGATAATGGTATTTCATCAATTGACGGTGTTGCGGCGGCCAAAGCCTTTGGTATGCAAGTGGTGATTACCGACCATCATTTACCCGGCCATGAGTTACCCGCTGCCGATGCGATAGTGAACCCTAACCAACCGGGCTGTCCATTTGCCAGTAAATCGATAGCGGGTGTCGGCGTGGCCTTTTATTTGATGACGGCATTAAGGGCTGAATTACGGACGCGAAACTGGTATCAAACCCATAGTATTGCTGAGCCTAATTTAGGCACATTACTCGATATCGTTGCCCTTGGCACCGTTGCCGATGTGGTGTCACTCGATGCCAATAATCGTATTTTGGTTGAAGCAGGTTTGCAGCGCGTGCGAGCCGGGCGTTGCCGTGTGGGGATTACTGCGTTGCTTGAAGTGGCGAAGCGAAATCCGGCGCGGATTGTCGCATCTGACTTTGGTTTTGCCGTGGGCCCAAGACTGAATGCCGCAGGCCGGTTGGATGAAATGGCACTTGGGGTTGAAACCTTACTCTGCGAAGACATGATGTATGCACGGCGCATGGCGGCAGAGCTTGACGGATTGAATCAAGAACGCCGTGAGCTGGAAGTCGGCATGCAGCAGGAAGCCTTAAAAAGCCTTGAGCACTTAAAGCTCAACGAAGCCGAGTTACCTTGGGGTATAGCGCTATTTCAAGAGGATTGGCATCAAGGCGTGATCGGGATTTTGGCCTCGCGCATTAAAGACAAATACCATAGACCCGTGATTGCCTTTGCCGATGCGGGCAATGGTGAAATTAAAGGCTCGGCGCGTTCGATCAAAGGCTTGCATATGCGCGACTTATTGGAGTTAGTGAACACTCGCCATCCGGGACTGATTATTAAATTTGGTGGTCATGCAATGGCGGCGGGTTTATCGCTCAAAGCGGGCAGTTTTGCGATATTTGCCAAAGCCTATGATGATGCGGTGCGTGAGCAGCTTAAACCTGAGTTGTTAACGGGCGAGCTTTGGTCCGATGGCGAACTCACTCCCGCAGAGTTGAATCTTGAAATGGCTCAGTTACTGCGTAATGCGGGACCTTGGGGACAAGCTTTCGAAGAGCCGTTATTCGATGGTTACTTTACGATAGTGCAACAACGTCTTGTCGGTGAGCGCCACCTTAAGCTCGTACTCGAAACCCAATGCGGCACTGTGATGCTCGATGCCATTGCCTTTAATGTGGATTTGCACACTTGGCCAGATGCGACGATTAATCATGCTCGTGTTGTGTATAAACTCGATGTGAATGAGTATCGCGGCAATTTTTCGCTGCAACTTATGGTTGAGCAAATCGAAGCTATGTAAGATGACAAGGAGTGAAGTTGAAATCATTATCCGATAAAAAAATCCGCCAGCTACTTAAGCGTTTTGCTTGGATATATGTTGTCTGCTTAAGCATACCGTTTATCTCAACCTTACTCACCACTAAGGCTCAGGGGCAAATGCTGCTTATGGGGATTTGGCCAGCAGCCTCCTTGTTTTACTTTCTCGCTTACCGTTATTTAGCTAAATCCTTTAAGTATGAAATCAATCGCCACTTAGCCTTTAGTTATCATGGCGGTGGTACTTTAGCGGGGGCTTTGTATTCGTTAGCTAAAGTGGTGTTATTAGCGATGGCATTTATGATATTTATGAGTGCCAAGAACACCTGAACTGACGTTAACGGAAAATTTCGGAGAAAGGAAAATGCAGCAGGAAACAGGATACAGAGTCAGTACAGATCAAGCTGAAATGAATCTTGAGGTTATCCATGGCTTTATTAGTAATAGTTATTGGGCGCAGGGCATGCCAAAGGCACTGCTACAAAAAGCGTTAGCCAATAGTCTGTGTTTTGGGGTATTTGATAAGGACAATCAACAAGTGGCTTTTGGTCGCTTAATCACAGATAAAGCCACTTTTGCCTATCTTGCCGATGTGTTTGTACTTGAGTCGCACCGCGGCTTAGGTTTAAGCAAGTTGATGATAACAGCAATTCTTGAACATCCTGAATTACAAGGTTTAAGACGGATAATGTTAGCCACCCGCGATGCCCATGGACTCTACGCCCAGTTTGGATTTAAAGCGGTCGACACCCCTGAAATGCTCATGCAAATTAGGCCTGCTAAGCCTTATCAATGCCTTAGTTAACATCAAAAAAATAGCCAGCAAATGCTGGCTATTTTTTTGCGTTAGCTTTGATGTCTGTTGACTAGTTAAGCTTTAAGCGGCTTTGGTCGCGGTGGTTTCTTCATCGCTGTGGCGAATTAAGTAATCAAATGCGCCCAGTGATGCGGTCGCGCCGCTGCCCATGGCAATGATAATTTGCTTGAAAGGTGAGTTAGTGACATCACCTGCGGCAAAAATACCTGGGACTGAGGTTTGGCCGCGCTCATCGACTATGATTTCGCCCCTTGGGGTTAAATCGATAGTGCCCTTTAACCATTCCGCATTCGGTACTAGCCCAATCTGCACGAAGATACCTGCAAGTGCGACATGGTGACTCTCGCCAGTGGCTCTGTCTGTGTAGTTCAGGCCATTAACCCGAGTACCATCGCCAGTCACTTCAGTGGTCATGGCTTGGGTAATGATTTTAATGTTACCCATAGAAGCCGCTTTACGTTGCAGTACATCGTCAGCGCGCAGGGTTTTATCAAATTCCAGCACAGTCACATGTTCTACTATGTTCGCAAGATCGATAGCCGCTTCGATACCTGAGTTACCGCCGCCGATCACCGCCACACGTTTGCCCTTAAATAACGGGCCATCACAATGTGGGCAGTATGCGACGCCTTTGCCACGGTATTCTTTCTCGCCCGGGACGTTCATTTCACGCCAGCGGGCACCTGTGGCTAACAATACGGTACGGCTACGTAATTTAGCACCGCTTGCCAGTTCAAGCTCGAATAAACCGTCAGTCGTCAATGACACGGCTTTTTGGTTGTCCATGATGTCAACTTCGTAGTCTCGTACATGGGCTTCAAGGTTTGCCACTAGTTTTGGACCTTCGGTCGCTTTGACCGAAATAAAGTTCTCGATACCGACGGTTTCAGCGACTTGTCCGCCAAACTTGTCGGCAACAATACCGGTGCGAAGTCCTTTACGTGCTGCATAAATGGCTGCTGCTGCGCCGGCTGGGCCGCCGCCGACGACTAAGACTTCGAATGGCGCTTTTTCATTAATTTCATCGGCCTTACGGCTTGCGGCATTGGTATCTAGTTTATTGAGGATCTCGCTAATGCTGATACGGCCGGCTGCAAACACTTCGCCATTTAAGTAGACAGAAGGCACCGCCATAATGTTTTTGCTGGTTACTTCTTCTTGGAACAGGGCACCGTCGATCATCACGTTGGTGATATTCGGGTTAATGGCCGCCATCATGTTCAGTGCCTGTACTACGTCTGGGCAGTTTTGGCAGGTCAGTGAGACGTAAGTTTCAAAGGCATATTTGCCTGGCAGATTGCGGATCTGCTCAATAATATCATCGCTGAGTTTGATTGGGTGTCCACCCGTGTGCAGTAATGCCAGCACGAGTGAGGTAAATTCGTGACCCATAGGCAGACCAGCAAAGCTGATTTGCGTATTAAGCTCTGGGTTAATCACTGTCATCGCCGGGGTGCGTTCGCCCTGAACTTCTTTCAGGCTCACCAGAGAACATAGGCTGACAATGTCTTGCGCTAAGCTTTTTAATTCTTGAGACTTTCTACTCTCATCTGCAGACACGACAAGTTCAACTGGTCTCTTGAGGTTTTGCAGATAGGTTTGCAGTTGATTTTTTAAATTCGCATCTAACATGTGATGACTCCAAAATCGCTTAAAAGGGAGAAAAGGGGGCCAGTCTAGGCCCTTGCAGGGGCGGGCTTAATCCTTTGCTGCGTGGCGCTACAACTGTGTTGGCTGTAACGCCAATCAGCTTGGGACGCTAGACTGGCGGGGTTGACGCTTTGCAGGCTAAATTAGATTTTGCCAACGAGGTCTAAAGACGGTGCTAATGTTTCGTCACCTGGTTGCCATTTAGCTGGGCAAACTTCGCCATCGTGAGTAGCAACATATTGAGCTGCTTGAATTTTACGAACTAGCTCTTGAGCGCTACGGCCGATGCCTAAATCGTGAACTTCGCTGACCTTGATTTGGCCTTCTGGGTTAATCACGAAAGTACCACGTAGTGCTAAACCGTCTTCTTCAATCATCACGCCGAAGTTACGGCTGATAGTGCCTGTTGGGTCAGCCAGCATTGGGAAGTTGATCTTCTTGATGGTGTCTGACGTGTCATGCCATGCTTTGTGAGTGAAGTGAGTGTCAGTTGATACTGAGTAAACTTCAACACCCATTCCTTGCAGTTTTTCGTAGTGATCAGCCATGTCGCCTAATTCAGTTGGGCAAACAAAGGTAAAATCTGCTGGGTAGAAGAAGACAACAGACCATTTACCTAACAGGTCTTGTTCAGTTACTGGAACGAACTCACCATTGTGGAATGCAGTGGCTTTGAATGGTTTGATTGTGCTGTTGATAATTGATTGAGTCATTTTATGCTTCCATTTAGTTGATGATGGCTTAAGTTCATAACGAGGACATTTGCTTGCGTCCTGTCGATGTGAAGCATATTACCGACTCGATTAAAATTAAGATAACGGATAAAAACTATTATCTTAATCGGTTTAGTAGAATGATGATGCGATTAGGTCGGACTCAATCGGTTTTTCTGCGACTGCTGCGGGTTTGGCGTGATTGGGTGTAGTTTGGATTTAGCCGGCTGGTCTTTGGTCTTTGGTGATTGAGATAAGATAAATTTCGAGCATAAAAAAGGGATATCAATGATATCCCTTAAAGTGTAAATACAATTAAAACAAGATACTGAGGTTCTAGGTTCTAGGTTCTAGGTTCTAGGTTCTAGGTTCTAGGTTCTCGGTTCTCGGTTCTAGTTCTGTGCTTTGGGTTGAGTTAACCAAGTGCTGAGTAAGCGCACGCCGTAACCTGTTGCCCCCGCAGGCACAACAGCGGTATCGGTGGCGGTTAAGGCATTACCCGCGATATCGATATGTGCCCAAGGCTGTTCGCCCGCAAAGCGTTTTAAGAACATGGCCGCAGAGGAAGCGCCTGCGCTGCCTTCTTTACCTGTGTTTGTGAGATCCGCGATAGTGGATTTAAGCTCATCCGCATAGGCTTGATCTAACGGTAAGCGCCAGACCTTTTCGCCAACCTGTTGACCTGCATAAGTTAGCTGCTGCACTAAAGGCTCAGAATCGGTAAACAAGCCTGCGTAAACATTGCCTAACGCACTCACTTTTGAGCCAGTCAGTGTCGCAACATCGATAATCACAGATGGCTTATAATTTTCTCTGGCATACCAGAGGCCATCGGCCAGCACTAGGCGACCTTCGGCATCGGTATTGAGCACTTCAACGGTGAGACCTTGGGCGGTTTTAATCACATCACCTGGGATCATTGCATGACCCGATACCATGTTCTCCGCCATGGGCATAATCGCCACTACGTTGACTGGCGCTTTTTGAATCGCCATGGCTTTAATAGTGCCAAGCACAGTGGCTGCACCCGCCATATCTGACTTCATCCGCGCGATTGAAGTACCTGTCGCCTTAATATTGTAACCACCCGAGTCGAAGGTGATGCCTTTACCGACCAGTGCGATTGGCGCGTCTTTGCTACCAGGCCAATGGGCGACCACTAACTTAGGTGGGCGCTCGCTGCCTTTACCTACAGCAGCTAAGGCGCCCAGTTGTAGACGTTCGATATCTTTGGCTTCTAATACCGTGACTTTAACGCCGAGGGATTTGAGTTTTCTGGCTTCGTTAGCAAAGCTGTCGGGATACATAATGTCTGCAGGTGCGTTTGTCAGATCGCGTGCTAAAAACACACCTGCTTCAACCGCTTGCAGATTTTTATGGTGTTTTTGGTTGCGACTTAAATCATCGACAGCGATTTGGTAATTCTTCTCGGCACGGGGGCTCGCTTTGAACTGAGTATAACGATAACTGCGTAGTTCAATTCCGTGGGCAAGCTCAGAGGCAAATAGCGGCGCGGCAGTTAAGCCTTGGGTGAGTACACGCACTGTGGCTTGGGGAACCGTATCGAGTTTAGCCGCAACATTGCCACCGATGGTATTAATGTCGCCGGGCGTTAAGTTTTTTGCATCGCCAATGCCGACCAGTAAGACCCGTTTAGCATCAATTTCGCTGGGTACCAAAATCTCGAGGATTTCCCCCCGTTTGCCGGAAAAAATATTATCCGCCGTTGCTAGGTTTAATTGATCTTGGGTCGACTGAGGTAAAAAGTCGATCCCATAGGTAGTGGAGTCAGCACTTTGGAATAGCACTAATGTATCTGAATTCAGTGAGCTACGAGTGTCAAAACTAAAACTTTCGGCGTTAGCATTGAGAGAGTTAAGGCACGCCAGAGCCATAACGCTTAACATCAATTTATTATTATTTTTCATGGTGACAGCTCATATCATGGAAGTGTGAGAAGAATATCAAAGCTCAGCCTTAGGGTTAACTAATTTACGCTATTTTGCTGATATTAGTATTAAATCCAAGGCCCAAAGCGTGTCAATGATCGATCAAGGGCAAAACCCAATTGTTGCGATAAAGATTGAGCACTACTTTTAAGGGCCGAGGTGCCTAAAAGCTGTGGCGATTGGCTCGCAAAAATCACCCAATTCCCGCCGCCTGTGAGACAAGCGTTCACATGGGCAAAGTGTTGTTGTAAGTCGGCTAACAACTCGCGATTTTGGCTATGTTCTTTCCAGCAGTTCAGCACTAAATATCCATTGGGTTTGATGAGGTTAGTGCACTGCTCAAGGAATATTGGCGAAAGCTGCCCTGTTTCAACGCCTTTGGCTGTGTAAATATCGGCAAAAATTACATCCACTTTTTTATGATCGCCAGCAGCTAAAAAAGCAATAGCATCATCATTGATAAGATTGAGCTTTTTACCTATCGGCAGCTGAAAATAGCGCTTAGCTAACTCAATCACCGCGGGGCGTAATTCCACCGCTGTTAACTTTATTGCCGCGTCGAAATTGCGCAGTGAGTGAATAATCGAGCCGCCGCCTAAACCTAAAACAATAGCGCTCTTAGGCTTACAAAACAGTAAAACCAACAACATGGCTTGCACATAAGTGTGCTGGGGAATATAGGGCGCCGCCTTGAGGATCTTACTCTGCTCATCGTTATCCCCAAAGGACAGGATCCGTGAGTCGTCGTAATCGATTACACGAATCGGGCCTAGTGCGTCTTGGGTTTCATGTAAGAGGGTCGAATCGGCCATATTGGATTAATTACTCGGTTTAGCTGTTTGGCTTGTTTGCACGGGCTATAACTGCTCGCGCAAAAAAGTTAGAATTCAGACAGTTTTAGTTAATTGAGCCGCTATTATGACAAATCAAATCCTGCTTGCCTGTATTTATCTTGCAGTGTTTATCTTTTTACAGCGCGCCTTAACCCATTGGGTTAGAAAACTCGCGCAAATGAAGCAAGTGAGTGTTGCACGGACCAGTTTAGTGACCCGTTTTATTTCCTATGTGATGTTTTTTATTACTCTGTCATTGATGGCGGTCTCGCTCGGATTGGGCTATCAGGATGTGTCGCTATTTGTGTCATCTGCCTTTGCAGTGATGGGCGTTGCATTGGTTGCTCAATGGTCGATATTGAGTAATTTAACCGCTGGCGTGCTGATCTTTTTCGTGTTTCCTTACCGTATCGGCGAGCGCATTCGGGTGGTTGATAAGGATGAAGATATTAGCGGCGTGATCATCGAAATCGCTTTATTCCATGTGCTTATTCACCGCGATAACGGTGATACCATCACTTATCCTAATAACCTCATGCTGCAAAAGGCAGTGTTAAAGCTGGCTGATCAAACCCCCTTAGCCGAACGTCAGGCGTTACTCGAAGGCAAAAAGAAGTTTGATCCTGAGTAGTTTGGATAGTTGCGCAGCGCTATATTGATTATCAAACTGTGCTGAGCGTTCGTGGGCGTGTCTGAGTCGTTTGGCAGGCTTATAGGGTCTATTAACCCATCGCGGTGTACGATGAGATGAATGAAATAGCTCTTGCCGTTCTAGCCATTCAACTCAGACTTAACCGATAGCGCTTGAGTACAAGATTATCAATAACCCAATACAGACCAGATAGGGATAACAATAAGGTCAGTATCCCCAGCAGCCAGCTAAAGGGGTTGTTAAAACTACCTTGATTGAGGTAATCCATAAAATGCAATTTGAACATTAAGTCGGCGATGTCTGTGTGGTCATTTTTATGGCCAACTAATTCGCCATTAACTGCATTGATATAAATCCGCGTCGACAGGTCATCATCCATACCTATTTGCCAAAGTGAATTGCACTGGGTTGGCCACTCGCTAATGGGGGCTGATATTTGCTTAACTTGGGTAATTTCCCCAGGCCCAGTATAACTTTCAAGCGCCAGTTGTTGGGCGCTTTGTTTATCAATGAGTAAGACATTGCCTGTGTAGGCATCAATCAAGGTTTGCTGCTGGCACTGGTGTGCATAGCGCTGCACCTTTGCATCGAGTACATAAACGGGCTTACCCGCGAGCGCCATTAATGTCAGGCTTTCTACCTGAGTATGCTTAGCCAGTAAGGGAGCGATATCCACGAGCTTTTGTGGATCAAACTCTTGCTTTTGCGGTGCAGGACTATGGCTAAGCTGGTACTCCATTCCCTTGAGTTCATCATGGGGCGTTAAATTGAAATAGACCCCAGTAACAAGCCAAAGTAGCAGTTGAATGCTGACTATGGCACCGAGCCAATAGTGGGCGATTTTGACCCAGCGTTTGAAGTGTTTACTTTGGAGCTTAGGTTTAAGTTTAAGATTCGGCATCATCTCAGATACTTCCTTCTACGCTGCCACAGTAAAACAAAGCCGGCTAACACAGCCACAATAGAGACGAGAGCCGTAGTCAGCAGCAGAAGATTGTCGATGGCTTCCCCTTCGTCGTAATCCATAATGTGCCATTTCCAAAAGAGATCGAATAAACGCCAATAGTCATGTCTGCGCGTGACTAACTCACCCGTTGTCGCTGACAGGTAAAGGCTTGTGGCAGCGCTATCGTTAAAATCCATTCTCCAAACGGGCAAGTATCGCGGCGCTAATTCCGCAGGGGCGATATCGGTGAGCAGGGTTGCACTAACAAGCTTAGCCTCGACGGCTAAAGACCCGTGATGCTGATAGTTTGAAGCGATTATTCGGGCTTGTTTCTCCGTTATCGAAGGCAATAACTCACCCGAATCTGCATTAACGAGAATGGATTTATCGCTCAGTTTAATTCGGTAGTATAGGGTATCAGTGACTGAGGTTAACGCGATTGCTTGAGCCTTAGGGAAACGTTCATAAACCGCTGCCATTGGGTAATGGATCTGGCTGGGATCGATATGCTTTATGTCTTGCACTTTAATATGATCGCCACGGATAAACCCAAGATCCATTAAGACAAAATAGCTGCCGGTGACTGACCAGATCCCAATCGGCAGTACCAGCAATAGCATCAACCATCGGTGCAGAAAGTGTGCCGATGAGACTCGTTTAAGTGTGTTAACCCGCTTCAAATTGATGACTCACCTTTTATTTAATTTAGCCAACTTGCTTAAGGGGATTGCCCCCTTAAGCCCAAAGCATTACAGAACCCATTTCATCCCGACATAGTAACGACGTCCCATTAGGTCGTACGTCATAGTGTTGGTATTCCCGTCGGTAAAGCTTTGATGATATGGCGCTGGTTTGTCGAACAGATTATCGATACCTGCCGTTAAGGCGATGTTGTTGTCCATTTGATAATGAACCTGTGCGTTATGGTAAGTGAGCGCATCAACTGAGTCACCTATCTCTGCGGCATTGGCATATTGATCATCCGCCGCGCCAATATACTGAATGTTGTAGCTAAAGCGCCAATTGTCATTGGTGATATCAAAATAGAGGTTTGAGCGCCATTTGGTGTAGCTACCATCATAACCTATGGTGCCTGCTCGAGACTCAACGGGGGCGCCGGCGTAGGTTTGCAGATCGTATTGATCTAAATAGCTCAGCTCCCAAGTCGTATTCGTCACCAAGCCTGCCATCTCTTTCTGGTAAAACATCGCCATATCAACACCTGAAACCACTTCGTTGGCGGCGTTGCCCAGTTGTGTTTGTAAATAGGTGATGTTGCCTGTCATTGCGTCTCGCACAAAATGTTCGTCGCTACAGAAAGGATGTGTCATCCCTTTGCTGTCGTAACAGGCGGCTAATTTGCTCGAACCATTGACTGAGTTAATGGCGTTATCAATCTCAATTTTGTAGTAATCGAGCGTGATATTGAGCCCTTCAATAAACCCCAAATCCCAAACAATACCCGCAGTAAAGGTATTGGCTTCTTCTGGTTCAAGTTCAGCATTGCCACCACGGTCGGTTAATATTGTGCCTTCTTGTTTATAATTCGTTGGCACGTTTGATGCCATACAATTAGCGTATCGATTCGAGCTAGGGTCGAGCTTGGCCCACTCGCTACAAGGATCTGTGGTATTCATGGAACCTTGATCTATGCCGCCAAACAACTCAGGAATATTAGGTACTCTGAATGCCGTGGATTGCGTGGCCCGCAGCGTCACTGCGTCATTGACGACCCACAGTAGCCCAATTTTATAATTGGTATCGCCACCGAAGGTATCAAAATAGGAATATCGCAACGCCGCAGTTAATTCGACCGACTTGGCAAAGGGCAGGCCGCTTAAAATAGGTAACAAGGTTTCAAGATAGATTTCGTCGGCAGTGTAACGACCATCAATCGGATCTTGCTGGGCAGTGTTTGCTTCACCACTGATTTTAAGTGGGTCTGGATCATTCCATCCTTTCTCGTTTCTGTGCTCTAGTCCTGCGGCAAAACTCATCATGCCCGCGGGTAACTGCCATAGATCGCCTGTGATATTCGTTGTGAGGCTAAACTGCTCATTACCGCCGCTATCACGCATGTTAAACAGAAAATAGTCCAGCATTGCAGGTGTGAGTGAGCCAGCTCCCCAAAAGTTTGCGCAAGGTACATTGGGATCAATATTACAATTGCTATAGTCTGTCGCGTCGGCAAGACGAACCTTATTAATGACATTGGTCACTTCATAGGAACCACGATTACTGCCGAAGTTAACGGCAGCATCCCATTGCCAACCGTTGTCTAAATCACCTCTAAAACCTGTCACTAAGCGCCAAGTATCCGCTTGAATATTAAATTGTCGGGGAGCTTCTGCCAGTCTGCGACTCTGGAGAAGGAAGTCTGCATCGGTCGGATTTGATTCATGCCAAGCAGGGATCACGATACCTGACACCGATTGCGGAGTAGCGGGTAATTGTGAGCTACGGTGAGTGTACATAGCCTCAGCAAACACTTGGCTGCTCGCCGTTAAGTCATATTCACCGTAGGCAAACAGATTGACTCGCTCGTTAGGTTGAACCGCATTAAAATACTGATAAGTATTATCCTTATGGCTACTGGTGTAAGGGGCACTTCCTGTTGGCAATAGCATTAATTCATTGCCGATTTGATTGCCATTTGCATCAATGAAATGGCCTCTGCCTCCCGGCAGCGCCGAGCTACCGCCACACACTAGCTCACCATTCACTTCCTCAAGCGGACAAGGTGCGCGACTCAGCATATCGACGGCTTGGGTTTTATCGTAACTCATCGCCACATATGCACTGCCACGCTCACCTATATGACCGAGGGCAAGGTCGAGCTTGTACTGTTCACCATCATTTTGCTCGGTTATGCCCGTTCTCGCTTGAAATTCAACCCCTTCGATTTGTTGCCGAGTGATGATATTGACCACGCCAGCAACCGCATCTGCACCATAAATGGCGGATGCACCATCTTTTAATACCTCGATTCGTTCAACCACGCTAATGGGAATAGTATTAAGATCCACGGAGGAGTTTGCCCCTGTGCCACTGTTCACCATACGTCGACCATTGAGCAGTACGAGTGTGCGATTTACCCCTAATCCGCGCAGGTTAACTTGGGTTGAACCATAGCCCCCCTCAGTCCAATAGGCATTCGTTTGATTACCCGCAAACCCCGCAGAAGCCGTCATTCTTTGCAGCAATACTTCAACTGAGGTGGCACCGGTTTTCTCGATATCTTGCGCGGTAAAAACGGTCATCGGCGCTGTGGAAGCCATCTCTTCCCTTTGAATTCGGCTCCCTGTAATGGCAATCCTTTCGATAGCAGTGGGAGTCGATAATTGAGGTTTAATTGCAGATGCTGGAAACATTGCTTCAGTTTCGGCTTCGGCTGCTATCCCTGAAAAAGTGGCCATACTTGTTAGGGATATTGCAATTGAAGTCATTACTGCAGAGCGGGACATAATAAGCCTATGAAAGGTTTGTTTAAATAATGAGATGTTTTATAAAGGATTAAGCTGATATCTCAATAAAAACTCAACGACCTGCGACACTGTGTCACACCCCTAATACGCGGTTTATAATAAAGTGCTGATATAATCGACACTTTTGATATGGAAAAATAAAATTACGCTTGTTTCTGCTTATTTCCACTATCTCTATATTTCCACTAAGTGATAAATCACCAATGACTAAGGGTTTGGAAGTTCAACCATGTGGGCCCGCTGCATAGTTTTTTGTTTTACAGATATGATGATTCGGCATTGCATAAATTGGAGGATGAGAGCATGCAAGCGGAAGTACAGAACAAGTTTGAAGGCTATTCTGCGCATATAGCGCCCTTGCTATTGCGGATTCGAATTTTGATTTTTTCGATTGCCGAAGTGCAGGATTTAGGTGCGGTGGAAGAGAGCTTAAAATGGGAGCACAGTGAGATTTGACTGGAAGCCTAAATATCCCGAACAATATTACCTATTCTTTAATTGTAAAACTCAGCTGGTTGATACATTTCGAGAGCTCTATTCAGACATACTGCAGTTTGAAGGGAATCGAGCCATAGTGTTGAATATCCATGATCCCTTGCCAGAATCCGCAATTTCCAATGTATTGAATTATCTTTGAATGCAAAAGTATCAAATATCTACCTTTACTAGGCGCTTAGTTTAATTAAATAAAAAGATGATGAATCACTAAAACTATAATGTTAGTTTTAGTGATTCACTTGATTCGAACAATTCTGAACTTAGATCATTAGGTGTATTTTAGATAATTACTGAACGCTATTTTAACGAGGCGATAAAGGCTTCAGACTTTTGGCGGTAGGATTCTTCAAATGCAATGATAGCAGCTATGATGCCAGAGCCCAAAAGCACTTGTAGAGAGGGGATAAGAGTAGCTATACCCATTGTCGACCAAAAGTTAAGGCTAAATCCTGAAGGATCCCCTCATAAATCAGCCATAGCATAGCCATATTTGAGCAACTGATTGGCGAATAATACCCAGGCCGCCAGCAATTCTTTCTCCGTGATTTGATAATCAGGCCGCCTGAGTACCTCCAATCCCAAGCGAATCGTTGAGAGTACCGTTCGATGCCCAATGGTATTGGCCTGAAAATGCTTATCCCAGCCCTGTTGCTGTGCGTGTAAACCAACTAGCCACAACAGGCATTGAACCATCAA
>NZ_JAKKRK010000019.1:0-83943 GCF_025654545.1 Shewanella sp. SM20
AGCACAGTAAGCTCAATTTTGTATCACCGAGTGAGCGACATGCGATGCAAGATAAAGCGATTTTATCTAAGCGTAAGGAGGTACTAGAAGAAGCAAGATCAAGAAACCCTAAACGCTGGCCAAACGGTATAAGGAACTGTGACGTTATCGGTGAGGTAGTGTTGAACCCAGAAAAAGAGTCTGAAACTGAAACAAGAAATGCAGCTTAAAATTTAAGTAAAGAGTGCCAACTACCTTGAAAAACACCGCGGGCATGGGCATCTCACTCGGGCAGTTTTTTTAATGTTTAAAAAAGCGGCGAATCATCTGCGCAAACATCACCCAATCTGCCATCAAACTGTAAAAAGGATACTGAAATGTCGCGGGTCGATTCTTCTCGAATACGAAGTGTCCTACCCATGCAAAACCATAACCAACAATAGGAATAAACCAGCATAGCCACCAGTCTTGTGAAACCAAGGCAATGCCAATCAGCAGCAGAACTAAACAACTGCCAACAAAGTGTAATTGCCGACAAGTCGGGTGCTGGTGTTGGGATAAATAGAAAGGATAAAAATCGGCGAAACGTTTATAAGAGTTAGTCATCTTGTTGAACCGAATAGAATAAAAGCTGGCCATGGACACTGCCGATACTCAGCTCGCCTATGGATACAAAGTCATGCTGAGTAAACAGTTGCAAGTGGTTCTCCTGAGCGATAAACACACCAATGCCATCCAAATCAGGCTGCTCATCACACCAACTCACCACAGCTTGCACTAACTTATGTCCAAGTCCCTTGTGCTGTTCATTTGGTGCAAGAGCAATAAACTGCAAAATACCGCAGTGCTTACTGGGTAAAAGTTCAATAATACTGGACTCTTTGTTCATTAGTGCTTGAGTCGATTGCCAACCTGTACCTAACAACATCTTTAAGCGCCAATGCCAATAACGCCCTTCCCCTAAAGGCACTTCTTGAGTAACTACACAGGCTAACCCAAAGAGTCTTTCATGGTCGAATAAACCAATGAGAGCTTGTTTTTGTTGCCATAACGTATTGAGTTCTTCCCTGATTGCGGCGCGCAATTTTTGCTCATAAGCGGCTTTGTCTGAGGTAAAGAGTGAATCGACAAAAAAAGGATCATCATGGTAAGCGTTATAGAGAATAGAAGCGGCAATGCGTAAGTCTTCCGCGGTCAAATAGACTGCGCGGCAGTCCTCCAGAATTTCATTGTCCATCGTTAGCATTCCTTGACTTAGCTCACACTTTTTATGCGTAACTGTTAATCTACCAAGGAAACTAAAAAGTGCAAATTTTAATCATAGATTGCATTTTTCAATCAGGCGCTTACTCTAAACGAAGGCACTATACTGAAAAGGAAATAATGATGGATACAACTCCAGTAGACTTAAGCCACTTGTTTGAGCAACTCGGTTTAGACAGTAGCGACGAGGCCATAGCGCAGTTTATTGCAACCCATGATATCGACCATCACATCCATTTAAGCCAAGCGCCCTTTTGGACCCCTGCCCAAAAGAGCTTTATCATTGAAGGTTTAGAAGCCGATGCCCTCTGGACTGAGCCCATTGAGCAATTAGACACTCAGCTACGTAAACGATAAGACTCGTTGGTTCAGATTTTACCGTAAGCCGTTTCACCCCAACCCACTAAGGCATTGTTGCTCAGCACGATAGGCGTGCATTCATCCTTAGTGGTTTTTCCATCGCCATTATTACGCTGGGTACGATAAAACAACACTAAGACTTCTTTATTGGCTTCACCTTGTTGAGCACTTTGTTGAATATAGGCTTCACTAAAATCAGCGGTGCCCATTAAGATCATCACTTGGTCTTTAGGCATGCCTAAGCTCAGTTTGGTTAAGTTAGTGCGATTTTTATCCTGCACTTTCTCCCAAGATTCGCTGCTATCCCAGCCCGATTCTCCATCACCGACATTGACCACGCAGCCGCTAAGACCTAAGCTTGCGAGCCCTAAAAAAGTGATGGCGATAAGTTTGTTATTCAATTTATGGTTCATCATGTGACATCCTGTGTAATTATTATTGAAGCTTAAAAAATGGTATTTCGGCTGGACAATAAGCAAAATAAATGCCACAAGACAACACACTGTTTTTAAATGAAAAAATTAATTATTATTTTAAAATTGGTTTAAATAATTCAACAAATTAAGGAATTTTGCTAATTATGAGTCCCCTTGACCAAGTATTAGCGGCCGCACGTTCGCTCGAAGCCTGCGGTAAAGTACCGAGCCTTGCCTTAATTAAAACCCGTTTAGGTAGTAGCCTACCTTTACCTATATTGATCCAAGGCTTACAGCAATTTAAATCTATGCCTAAGGCGGATCGCGAGCGTTTAGCTGAGTTGCAAACTATCAGCCCTACAACTGACACTCCCGCAACTAACGATACCTTAACCCTTGCAGTGCTCGCCGAGCGCCTGCAGATACAACAGGCGTATTTTGAACGTCATGCTGAGCAGCAAAAAACAGAAATAATGCAATTAAAAAACGAACTGCTTGAACTTAAACAACGCATCAACTTATTAGAAATCCAAGGAAAAACAGCTTAATGTTTGTTACTGAACTGCGCTTCGAATGCTTCGCCGACACCACGATATCTGCCGCCGAGAAGGCCATTAATCAGCTCCTTGAAGCCTATCGAGCTAATGGCCAAATCTTAGGACGAGAATTTGCGGTCGCCTTTAATGACGGTGAGTTTAGAGTGCGTTTATTGATGCCAGAGAAAAGCAGTTTAGCGCACAAATATCACAGCCCTTGGGTCAAAAAAGCCTTAGTAGAATTAACCGACGCTAAACTACTCGCGCCGCGGGAAAAGTTTATTGGTCAGGATATCAATTCTGAAGTAAGTAATACCGAAACACCCAGCTGGCAACTGCTATACACCAGTTTTGTGCATATGTGCTCGCCCCTACGCAGCGGCGACACTTTATTGCCCATTCCCCTGTACCGTATACCCGCAACCTTTAATGGCGATCATAAACGTATTATCCGTTGGCAGAGCGAATGGCAAGCCTGCGACGAGCTGCAAATGGCGGCGGCCACCAAGGCTGAATTTGCCGCGCTAGAGGAATTATCGAGTCCTGACAGTGATTTATTTCGCAGAGGTTGGGATTTGCGCGGTCGTATCGAATATCTCACTCAGATCCCGACCTATTACTACTTATATCGCATTGGCGGCCAAGATTTGGCCTCAGAAAAAACGCGACCTTGCCCACGTTGTGGCAGTCATGATTGGAAACTCGATGAACCTTTATTGGATATGTTCCATTTTCGCTGCGAGCCTTGCCGCATAGTGTCGAATCTGTCTTGGGATCATCAATAACATCTGTTTATCCCCTTGCAGAACTCAACCTAAGATAAGCCAGGCTTAGGTTGAGTTAATACTTAGGTTGATAATAAAAATGTCGCTCACAGAAGTTAACGTTTACCGAAAAGGTTTTGCCACATACGTTTAAAACTGGCGAAAATACCAGGATGTTCTAATGCGGGCATAGGTAATTCTTCATGTTTAACGGGTGGTGCTATCCGTGGCGATAATGCTTCAATAAACGCAGTCAAACTCGAGGACAATTGCTCAGATTGCACTTCACCAGGGATTTCAATCCATACGCTACCATCACTGTTATTGATGGTGAGCATTTTATCTCCCTCATCTAACAGACCGATAAACCAAGTCGGTGACTGCTTCAGTTTTTTCTTCATCATCAGATGACCAATCAAGTTTTGTTGCAGGCAATTAAAATCGTCATCATTCCAGACTTGCAGTAACTCCCCTGTGCCCCACTTAGAGTCAAATAATACTGGGGCGGAGAAATAATGACCGTAAAAATCATTGATCTCTGGCCATAAAGTTAACTCCAGTGCATGCTCTACATTGGCGAAACTGCCTTCAACTTTGCGTTTCACTGGCTGCCAAGAAACGGCCTGTTCAAGATCCGGTTGAAATTCGCCTTGAATACACACAGAAGACTCACCCTGTGGGTAATAACGCGGTAGTTCACCTAAACTCGTTAAGTAAGCTTGATGATAGTTTTGCAAAAATTTATCGAGTGCGGGCAGACAAGACACTTAAGCACAATCCAATTTCAGGTATAATGTGCGCCTATTTTGACATGGAAACAGTATTGATGACACAGAATCACGATCCCTATAGTGATGCGCAAGCGCTTGTTGGCCTGACTTTAGGTAAAGCCACCGACTACCAAGCCGAGTATGATGCGTCGCTGCTGCAAGGGGTTCCACGCTCACTAAACCGTAATGCTATTGCACTCACTGGGACGTTACCGTTTCATGGTGCCGATATCTGGACGGGTTATGAGCTGTCTTGGTTAAATGCCAAAGGTAAGCCTATGGTGGCCATAGCTGAATTTCATTTAAGCTATGAAAGCCTGAATCTGATTGAGTCGAAATCGTTCAAACTGTATCTCAATAGCTTTAATCAAACCAAGTTTGATAACCTAGATTCACTGCAAAAAACCTTAGTGCAAGACTTAAGTCAGTGTGCTCAAGGTGATGTTAGCGTTAAGATTATCGAGCCAAAAAGCTTTGGTATTCAGCGTATTATTGAGTTACCAGGCACTTGTATTGACGATCTCGATATTGAAGTCAGCGATTATAGTTTTAATCCTGATTACTTAGTTAACAGTACAGACGATAAGCAAACGGTCGCGGAAACGCTTAATTCAAACCTGCTGAAATCCAACTGTTTGATCACTTCGCAACCCGATTGGGGCAGCGTGATGATCCGTTATCAAGGCCCTAAAATCGATCGCGAGAAACTGCTGCGCTATTTGATTTCTTTCCGCCAACATAACGAATTCCACGAGCAATGTGTCGAGCGAATTTTCGTCGATTTAAAACGTTTCTGTCATTGCACTAAATTGACGGTTTACGCCCGCTACACGCGTCGCGGTGGTTTAGATATCAACCCTTATCGCAGTGACTTCGAGCAACCAGGCGAAAGCCACAGACTCGCAAGACAGTAATGACCTTCTTAGGCTATTAGATTAACAATCTGAGATAGAAAATAAAATTTAAAAACTGCAACAAAGCTCTGAATCGCTAGCCCTAGCTGCTCGCTAGATTCAGAGCTTTTTTATTCACAGTGTTTGCACTCGTATTGAGCAATAAACGCCGTAACCATTGATGGCTCGGGTTTTGGGTATATTTACTGCTCCACACCATATACAAATCAATTGGCCGAGTTTTCAGGGGCATAGGTAAAATCTGTAAGCCGAACATCTCAGCGTACTGACTGGCGTACCGCAAAGGCGCTATGCCTATCGCCTCACTTTTGCCAACAGTTGCAAACATACTCAATAAAGATGATTGCTCACTGTACATTTTGCGCCTTGGTAACACACCTTCGGTAAACAAATCCCCTGCAGTCAAATTAAAACGCCGCATATTTAAAAAGACGTGTTTCTCCTCAAAATACTGCCCATGGGTAATAGCACCTTGAATACGAGGATGCTGCAAACTGACGATACAAACGAGGGTTTCGGTGAAGAGTAATTTGCTCGAGAGCAAACTTTGCTGCGCGGGCTTAATATCTATGGCAACGGCGACCCGCTCAAGCAAAATATCGCGATATAGCTCATCCTCCTGCGGCGGTGACTCGCGGAAAATGACTTCAATATCCGCATTCTGTAACAAAGCCTGCACGCCTGATTGCAGCGCTTCGATAACTGACTCATTAGCATATACATAAAAGCGCCGCTGGCTCGTGTTGGGATCAAAATGCTCAAACCCCAGTAATACGGTTTCAATATCCGCCATGGGCTGCTCAAATTTACGGTACATCTCCCGTGCCACCGATGTAGGCTCAATTCCCCGTCCAACTCGATTAAACAGTGACTCCCCGACCCAAGCCCTGAACCGGCTTATCGCATTGCTCACGGAAGACTGAGTTAAATCTAACTCCTGTGCCGCTTGGGTGAATGAACGAGTACGGTAAACCACCATAAACACGCGTAATAAATTTAAATCTAATGGCTTTCGTGTCGGCATAAGGGAGTGCACTCATTCACTATATGAATATTACAACCCAAGCTAACTCGAGTTATCTAAATACACAAGCTGGCTATACTCAAACCATCAACGACACTATCCCACTTTTCGGTAGGTAAAATAATGCAAAAATCTTTGATGACAATGAGTATTATCGCAAGCTTCTCTTTAAGCGCCGTGGCCGCTGAACACGAGCATGAACATATCAGCCTGCACTATCAGGGAAAGCCTGCCACCGAGCAAACCATTGCGGTAAATAAAACCTCAGCAGCAAGCCTTAATTTTGCTGACAAAAAAGCCTTTGAAGAGTTTTCTAAAAATCTTATTGCTGAACTCGATGAACCAACAGCAGCCATTTTACGTGCCGATTTCAGCTTTATTGGCGACAAAACCCCAGACACAGTAAACCCTTCACTTTATCGCCAAGCTCAATTGAATATGGTGTCTAACGGCTTATACAAGGTCACAGATGGCATTTATCAAGTGCGTGGCACAGACTTATCGAACTTAACCCTTATCCGCGGTAAAACAGGCTGGATCCTTTATGACGTGCTGCTGACCAAAGAAGCGGCAAAATTATCCCTCGAATTTGCACTAAAACACTTGCCCGAGGGCAATAACTTACCCGTAGTCGCAATGATTTATTCCCACAGTCATGGAGATCATTTTGGCGGATCCCGCGCCATCAAAGACATGTTCCCAAACGTCAAAGTCTATGGTTCCAATAACATCACCAAAGAAATTGTCGACGAAAACGTCCTCGCTGGTAATGCCATGAGCCGCCGCGCCGCCTATCAATACGGCGCAACATTAGAGCGAAACGATCAAGGCATTGTCGATGCCGCACTTGCTAAGGGATTATCCAAAGGCGAAGTGACCTACGTTAAACCCGATGTCACCTTAAATGCCAAAGATAAGTGGGAAACACTCACCATTGATGGTATAGACATGGTGTTTATGGATGCCTCAGGCACAGAAGCCGCCTCGGAAATGGCCACCTATATTCCCTCAATGAAAGCATTGTGGACCGCAGAGCTCACCTACCACGGCATGCACAACATTTATACCTTACGCGGGGCAAAAGTTCGAGATGCGATAAAATGGTCTAAGGATATCAACGAATTACTGACCCATTTTGGTAATGATGCACAGGTTATATTCACTGCCCACTCAGCCCCCGTATTTGGCAATACTGATATAAACCAATACTTAAGAATGCAAAGGGATAACTATGGCCTAGTGCATAATCAAACCCTGCGTTTAGCCAATAATGGCGTGGGTATTCAAGATATTGGCGATGCGATTCAAACCACTATCCCTAAGGCTGTGCGCGATACTTGGTACACAAATGGTTACCATGGCACCTACAGCCATAATGCCAAAGCTGTGTACAACATGTACCTTGGCTATTTCGATATGAATCCCGCCAACTTAAACCCACTACCGACAAAAGATGAAGCGGCAAAATTTGTGGAGTATATGGGCGGAGCTAAAGCCGTAGTGAAACACGCCAAAGCCGACTATGCCCAAGGCGAATACCGTTTTGTGGCCACCGCACTCAATAAGGTCGTGATGGCAGAACCTAATAATAAAGAGGCAAGACAATTACTTGCCGATACCTATGAGCAATTGGGTTATCAAGCCGAAGGGGCTGGCTGGCGCAACATTTACCTCACTGGCGCCCAAGAGTTACGCGTAGGCATTCAACCCGGCGCGCCTAAATCGGCCTCAGCAGATATTTTAGGAGAAATGGACATATCGACCCTGTTTGACTTCCTTGCCGTAAAAGTCGATAGCCTCAAAGCTGCTGAACTTGGGCTAACCAGGCTTAATGTGATTAACCCCGACACCCAAGAAACGCTCTATGTTGAACTAAGCAACGGTAATTTAAGCAATATTAAGGTTGATAAACCAATGGAGGCCGATGCCAATCTTTATATTGATAAACGCTATATTACGGGGATTTTACTCGGAAAAGTCACACTTAAAGAGTTACTGGCCAAGGGTACTGCCAAGTTAGAAGGTGATAAAGATGCCTTCGGTAAGATAGCGTCGACCTTAGTAAAGTTCGATGAAAGCTTTGAAATCGTCCCATTACCAAGCACAAAATAACCAAATAAACGCCCCGAATCTTCAGGGCGTTTTATGGAAAAATTACACTAGCACTAACCATTCTGACACTTGGCGAGTCGAGTTCTGTAAGCAAAAGAGTGAAGTACGGATAGCCATTTTCACGACATGTTCTCTCTCGCGCACTCCTTAAAGGCCAGATTAAAGTAAGATAATTAATTCGCAGACTCTGGCGTTGGGACTGAAGTTTTGCACTCAAGCAATAACTGCTGAAAATGCGCGCCTAAGTCTTGCTGGGCAAATTGCTCGCTCGCGGTCACCATTTGCTTAAGGCTTTGTAAGGCTTGATCTAAACCTTGTTGCTCGATAAGACTTTTAGCATAGGCCGCCGCATCGGCGCCCTTTTGTAGCAAGCTCGCGACCTGATCAAAACTGATGTCTTGCTCCATTACTTTCTGTAAGTCACCCAGCAGTTCTGCCACCTTAGCAGACTCCACCAGCGAGCCTTCAACATTGACTAACTTACCCAGCGGATCTTGGCTGAGTTTTTCAGCCACACAGGCCGAAACTGTGCCTGCTGCCGCGCTTTGAGCCACAACATCTAAGCCATTGGCACGAATTTGCTCAACCACTTGCTGCAACTGTGGATCTTGGGCTAACCAAGCCTGCTCCAATTGCTGCTTTTCATCGCCACCAAAATAACCACAACCAGATAGCAACACCATCATAGTGGCAGGTATTAGGCACTTAATCCGTTTCATTGTTAAACCTCATTTATTTCATTCAAATTCAAAATATTATGGGCGTGACTATACCCAGCAATGTTTAACCGAAGATGAATAAGACCAGTTAACCATAATTGGCAAGTAAGGCTTCTATGCTGCTCAGTTGCGCCGTTAGCATTATGGAAATCTCGGTGTTACCAGCATGCCCTAAGCTCACGGCAAAACGGTACTCCTCGGTCAAACGCCCAAAATAGGTTTGCCAATACAATGAACTTGCATCAATGGTTTGCAGCGGGATATTAGGATAGACACTCAGCAAAGGCGCCACACCATAGAACGGCATCAACGCTGCATCTTGGCATCTAAGCTCAACCGATCCGGCCACCAATTGCTCGAATGGCTTTAGATCAAAGCCGAAGGATTTAAGCGACTGCGCTAAACCTAGGCCAGTCGCCTTAATATAGGATTCCTTTAACGCCCATAAATCGAAAAAGCGCTGCCGCTGACTCGCTTCATCGGCGAGAGCTAACAAAGTTGCAGTTTCTTGGGCGGAAAAATAATGATTTAGGATTGGATAGATATCCGTCTTCGGCCGCGATCTTTCAATATCGACCCCAAATAAACCAGACTCAACACCATGAAACTGAGTCACACCAATCAATAACCAATCGCCGCTATGGCTTAGGTTAAACTCAAGCCCAGTTTGCTGCCGTAATGCCGTCGTTAAGCTCGGTTTACCCTTAGCGCCATATTCGAAACACCACTCCTGTGGCGATAAATCCGCATAGCGAGATAACACGGCCCGCAACGCTGCCCTGACCTGTAATCCCTTCATTTGCGCCTTCGGATCGCGATAACGCGCGACCTTAGCGAGTTCATCATCACTTAACCAAGACTGAGCGAGTGATGTTTGCGGCAATGAAATATCGCTCAGAGGAATAAAAAATAGATCCACATTCACGCCGTTTTTGCTAGATGTTCTGGAGTCGGTCATTTGAGGGCCTTGCAGGACAAAGCCTTGCGGCTGATGGTTATCATTGTCTGGCTTTTTAGAGAGCACTTAGCAACATTCTTATCTCGGTATTGTCTAGGTTCATCGTTATCTGAGTTCATTATGCATCTTAAATAGTTTCAACTAAGCCCTATTTCAATTCTTAGCCACACTCTAATAAGAGCAATTCTTAGCAGCACTCTAATTAGAGCAATTCTTAGAACGACTCTGAACGCCATCCTAAGCGCAAATTTTTGCTGCAATTGCGCCAAGATTTTGCGCCCAAATTAACAGGTTTAGCCGCACAGTCTCATTCATGACGAAAGGGCAGTAAGCCAATATTGGGCTATTTTACCCCGCTAACTCAAAAAAGCGGTCTTTATCGCCCCTAAAAATTTAATTCTTCCACTATCAAAGTATTAAAAAGCCCAAGCGGTCAACGAAAACCCAACATAACGCACAGAAAATACCATTACTCAACGAAAGCCAATAAATTCCAGTCCCAGATGATTGTATCGACCCGAAACCTCAGGTAATCTGCATCCCCATTAAGTGACACAGATGATAAGCACAGGTTTTACGATGAGTGTCACTATGTTTTTCAAGAGTGCAACAGCTGACTCAGCCAAAATGGCTTCTCAGTCCCAATAGATTATGTCGGATGATAATTATTATTAATGGCAGCTCGCGACTCTCAATCTAAAGCGCCGTCTTACGCCCCCAAGAGCACGACTCAAGCGGCGAAAAAAGACAGCGCACCTCGGCATCGCAACGCCACCACCACGCCTGAAATGCGACTCTTTATCCAGCAATCGGATCTGAGCGTCAGCCAGCTGGCAAAAATTTTAAATATTACTGAGGCAACAGTCCGCAAATGGCGGAAGCGTGAGTCCATTAGTAACAGTTCGAACACGCCCCATCACCTCAATACCACGCTCACGCCGATGGAAGAATATGTGGTGGTGGGATTACGCTATCAACTCAAACTCACCTTAGATAGATTGCTCAACGTCACCCAAACCTTTATTAATCCCAATGTGTCGCGCTCCGGTCTTGCCCGTTGCTTAAAGCGCTATGGCATATCGCGGCTCGATGAATTTGAAGCACCGCAAGTCCCCGAACGCTATTTTAATCAATTGCCTGTGACGCAAGGCAGCGATATCCAAACCTATACGGTCAATCCAGAAACCTTGGCTAAAGCCCTCGCATTGCCGAGTACCGACGGCAATACTGTGGTGCAAGTGGTGTCACTCACCATACCGCCGCAACTCACAGAGCAAGCACCAAGCTCAGTACTATTAGGCGTAGACACAGCAAGTGATTGGATTTACCTCGATATTTATCAAGACAGCAATACCCAAGCGACCAATAGATATATCGCCTATGTCCTCAAACATGGGCCGTTTCATTTACGAAAGTTGCTCGTTCGCAACTATCACACCTTCTTAGCCCGTTTTCCCGGTGCCCATGGCACGCCAAAGACAAGCGCGGCTGGATCCCAAAACAAGGTCACCGTATCCAGGTCGACCCGTGGAGACTCTTTATGAGCCATACCCCTTCTGTACCTAATTCTGCGACTGAGTCAAAAAAAGATAAACGACTCAACAAACGTTTAAAAGATATGCCCGTTGCCATCGTCGGCATGGCCAGCATCTTCGCTAACTCGCGTTATTTAAATAAATTTTGGGATTTGATCAGCGAAAAAATCGATGCCATTACTGACATCCCAGACACCCATTGGCGCGCCGAAGATTACTACGATGCCGACAAAAGCAAAGCCGATAAAAGCTACTGTAAACGCGGTGGTTTTTTACCAGAAGTCGACTTCAATCCAATGGAATTCGGTCTGCCGCCCAATATTCTTGAGCTGACAGATACCTCGCAACTGCTGTCGCTGATTGTCGCCAAAGAAGTGCTTGCCGACGCCAATCTGCCCACCGATTACGATCGTGATCGTATCGGCATCACCCTAGGGGTTGGCGGTGGTCAAAAAATCAGTCAGAGCTTGAACTCGCGCCTGCAATATCCAGTGCTTAAAAAAGTATTCAAAAGCAGCGGCCTGAGCGATGAAGACAGCGAAATGCTGATCAAAAAGTTCCAAGACCAATATATCCACTGGGAAGAAAACTCTTTCCCAGGGTCCTTAGGCAACGTGATTGCAGGCCGTATCGCCAACCGGTTTGATTTTGGCGGCATGAACTGCGTAGTCGATGCAGCCTGTGCGGGCTCGCTTGCCGCTATGCGTATGGCGTTGACTGAACTGACCGAAGGTCGCAGCGACATGATGATCACCGGCGGTGTCTGTACCGATAACTCGCCATCCATGTATATGAGCTTCTCAAAAACGCCAGCCTTCACCACCAATGAAACCATTCAACCCTTTGATATCGATTCAAAAGGCATGATGATCGGCGAAGGGATCGGCATGGTCGCGCTTAAACGCCTTGAAGATGCCGAGCGCGATGGCGACCGAATTTATGCCGTCATCAAAGGCGTTGGCGCCTCATCGGACGGTAAGTTTAAGAGTATTTATGCGCCGCGCCCTGAGGGCCAAGCTAAAGCTCTCGAACGCGCTTACGACGATGCAGGTTTTGCCCCGCACAGCATTGGCTTAGTTGAAGCCCATGGCACGGGTACTGCCGCAGGTGATGTGGCTGAATTCAACGGCTTAAAATCGGTATTTGCCCAAGGCAACGACACAAATCAACATATCGCGTTAGGTTCAGTGAAATCCCAAGTGGGCCACACTAAGTCCACCGCAGGTACTGCGGGGGTGATCAAAGCCGCGCTAGCGCTGCACCACAAGGTATTGCCTGCGACCATTAACGTTAGCAAGCCTAATCCAAAACTGAATATCGAAAGCTCACCATTCTATTTAAATACCGAAACTCGCCCATGGTTCCAGCGCGCCGATGCAACGCCGCGCCGTGCGGGTGTAAGCTCCTTTGGTTTTGGCGGCACGAACTTCCATCTTGTATTAGAAGAATACAAACCTGAGCATAGCCGTGACGAGCAATATCGTCAGCGCAGTGTGCCGCAGACGCTATTGTTTGCCGCAGCCAATAAAGCCGCGCTGCTTAGCGAGTTAAAAGCTGCGCTGAGCCAAAGCGTGAACACGAGCGCAAACGCGAATAAGAGCAGCGCTGCGAGCCTGAACGCTATCGCTCAGCAATATCCGCTGCGCCCGCTGGCAGACACAGATGCCCGTTTAGGTTTTGTGGCTAAGGATATCGCTCAGCTGCAAGCTCAGTTAAATCAATCGATTGCGCATTTAGAAAGCGGGCACCTAGAAACCAGTGCAAGCGAGGCGTGGCAGTTACCTTCTGGTATCAGCTACCGTTCTCATGCCTTAATGGCTAAAAATGAATCAAAGAAAGTGGCAGCCCTGTTTGCCGGTCAAGGTTCACAGTACCTGAACATGGGCCGCGAACTCGCCTGCCATTTCCCGGAAATGCGCCAACAAGTGACGGCCAGTGATAAGGTATTTGCTCACCACGGCCAAACGCCGTTATCGAACATCCTTTACCCTATTCCGGCATTCGATGCCGATGCAGTTAAAGCCCAAGAAGCGGCGCTGACCAATACCCTGTTCGCCCAAAGCGCCATAGGCGCGGTTTCAATGGCGCAATATTCGCTATTAACGCAAGCGGGTTTTGCACCCGATATGGTGGCAGGTCACAGCTTTGGTGAACTGTCAGCCCTTTGCGCGGCAGGCGTGATTTCCAATGAAGATTACGTCGAACTGGCCTTCGCTCGTGGACATGCCATGGCGCAAGTGCCGAGCGATACTGGGACTCAAGTTGATTTAGGAACCATGTTCGCGATTATTCTTAAGCAAAAGAATGATATCGATGCGATCAATAGCTGTTTAGCCCAGTTTGATGGCGTTAAAATTGCCAACTACAACGCGCCGACGCAATTAGTCATCGCAGGTGGCACAGAGCAAACTCAGCTGGCCGCGAAAGCCATTAGTGAACTGGGCTTTAAAGCGATTGCCCTGCCTGTCTCAGGCGCGTTCCATACTCCATTGGTTGGACACGCACAAAAGCCATTTGCCAAAGCCATTGATAAAGCTAAATTCAGCGCACCTTCAATCGCGCTTTATGCCAACGGCACAGGTCAACTACACCCAAGTGATGGCAAAGCGATTAAAGCAGAATTTAAGCAACACATGCTGCAATCGGTTCGCTTTAGCGAACAACTGCAGGCCATGTATGACGCTGGCGCCCGTGTGTTTGTTGAGTTTGGCCCTAAGAACATACTGCAAAAGTTAGTTGAAAATACCTTAGGTGAACACTTAAATGAGCTTTGCCTTATCAGCATGAACCCGAATCCTAAGGGCGACAGTGACAGTCAATTACGCTTAGCCGCAGTGCAACTCGCGGTAGCCGGCGTGGCGTTAACTGAGGTTGACCCCTATCAAGCCGTCACGTCACAAGAGATTGCCGAGCGTGAAGCGCCATCAGCGATGAACATCAAACTCACCGCCACTAACCATATTAGTACTGCAACCAAAGCTAAGATGGCCAAATCCCTCGCCACAGGCAGCGTGACTAGCCAAGTGCAATATGTGGATCGCATCGTTGAAACGGTTGTCGAAAAAGAAGTCGAAAAAATCGTTAAGAAAGAAGTCATCGTCGAAAAAGTTGTTGAGAAAATAATAGAAGTGGAAGCGAATCAAGTGGCAGCTGTTGAAATGAAACAAACATCCCCAAGCGTTGTGCAAGGCTTAAGCAATCACCAGCAGCAAGCGACGGCGCAGTTAAGCCCAAGCACACCAAACGTCAGCAGCGATGCGTTAACGGCATTTTTCAGCGCACAATCTCAAGCGGCGCAGTTGCATCAACAGTTTTTAGCTATCCCACAGCAATACGGCGATACTTTCACGACACTGATGACAGAACAAGCCAAGATGGCAAGCCTTGGCATTGCAATCCCTGAAAGCCTGCAACGCTCGATGGAAATGTTCCACCAGCATCAAGCGCAAACCCTGCAAAGCCACGCCGAATTTATGCAACTGCAAAGCAGTAGCAGCCAAGCGGCCTTGGCGATGTTAAACAATGCGCCGATTAACTTTACCCCAGCGGTTGCAAGTCAGCCACGAGCAACTGCGCCGGCTCCTGCACCTGTTGCTCCAGCGCCTGTTGTTGCAACGTCAGTGGCACACAATGCCGCACCAGTGACTCAAGCTGTTGCAACGAGACCAGCGGTTAGCACACCTGTTGCGCCTGTTGTGCAAACCGCTCCCGTTGCTCATGCGCCTGCTGCGACAGTACAAGTTGCGCCAGCAGCTCCTGTTTTAGTTATGCCAGAGATGACATCTGTGGCACCAGCAACAAGCGGCTTAAGTGCTGCACTTGTTCAACAAACCATGATGGCTGTGGTGGCTGACAAGACTGGCTATCCGACTGAAATGCTGGAGCTCAGCATGGATATGGAAGCCGATTTAGGTATCGATTCGATTAAGCGCGTTGAAATCCTAGGCACAGTGCAAGACGAGCTGCCGGGCTTACCTGAACTCAGCCCAGAAGATTTGGCTGAGTGCCGTACCTTAGGTGAAATCGTTGACTATATGAACTCTAAGCTTCCAGCAGTGGGTTCAATTATCGTAGCGCCTATTACTGCTGCAAATGTGGCAACTCAAGTGGCAACAGCCGCACCTGCCGTTAACGGTTTAAGCGCTGCGTTAGTACAACAAACCATGATGGCTGTGGTTGCCGATAAAACAGGCTACCCCACTGAAATGCTGGAACTTGGCATGGATATGGAAGCCGATTTAGGTATCGACTCCATCAAGCGCGTTGAAATTTTAGGCACAGTACAAGACGAACTGCCGGGCTTACCTGAACTCAGCCCAGAAGATCTGGCAGAGTGTCGTACCTTGGGTGAAATCGTTGACTATATGAACTCTAAGCTTCCAGCAGTGGGTTCAATTATCGTAGCGCCTATTACTGCTGCAAATGTGGCAACTCAAGTGGCAACAGCCGCACCTGCCGTTAACGGTTTAAGCGCTGCGTTAGTACAACAAACCATGATGGCTGTGGTGGCTGACAAGACAGGCTATCCGACTGAAATGCTGGAGCTCAGCATGGATATGGAAGCCGATCTAGGTATCGATTCAATTAAGCGCGTTGAAATCTTAGGCACAGTGCAAGACGAGCTGCCGAGTTTACCTGAGCTCAGCCCAGAAGATTTGGCTGAGTGCCGTACCTTGGGTGAAATCGTTAACTACATGAACAGCAAATTGCCAGTAGTTAGCGTGGTAGCAGTTGCACCAGCGGCAAACGTTGAAGCAACGCCTGCACAAGTTCCAGCGAATAACGGTTTAAGCGCTGCCTTAGTGCAACAAACCATGATGGCTGTGGTGGCTGACAAGACTGGCTATCCGACTGAAATGCTGGAGCTCAGCATGGATATGGAAGCCGATCTAGGTATCGATTCTATCAAGCGCGTTGAAATCTTAGGCACAGTGCAAGATGAGCTACCGGGCTTACCTGAGCTGAATCCTGAAGATCTGGCCGAGTGTCGCACCTTAGGCGAAATCGTTGACTACATGAACAGCAAACTACCTGCGGTTGGCTCGATTTCAACTACAACAACAGCGCAAGTCACTGTTACCGCTACAATAAATAACGGCTTAAGTGCTGCACTTGTCCAACAAACCATGATGTCAGTAGTGGCCGACAAGACGGGCTATCCCACTGAAATGCTGGAACTCAGCATGGATATGGAAGCCGATTTAGGTATCGACTCCATCAAGCGCGTTGAAATTTTAGGCACAGTGCAAGACGAGCTACCGGGTTTACCTGAACTCAATCCTGAAGATCTGGCCGAGTGTCGCACCTTAGGTGAAATAGTTAGCTATATGCAAGGTAAGCTAGGCCAAAACGCGGTAAGCCAGAATGCCGCGCCAGTTAGCACTGTCGTTCAGCCTAAACCTACTATCGATTTACCGCCACACAGTGAGGTAGTGCTAAAAAAGTTGCCAGCGGCGGCTGAGCTAACGCAACTATCGTCAAAGCAATCGTCAAAGCAATCAGCGCAACAAGCTGTGACACGAACTTTCGCTAAAGATGCCTGCATTATCATTAGCGATGATGGCCACAATGCTGGCGTACTTGCCGAAAAATTGCATGCTCAAGGTCTAACGGTTGCGGTTGTGCGCTCGCCTGAAAGCCTTGTGGCCAGTGCATCACCGCTCAATAGCCACATTGCCAGCTTCACATTGGCGGCGATTGACGATGCCAACATTGGTGCAGTAATTAATGAGATCAAAAGCTTAGGTACGGTTGTAGGCTTTATTCATCTGCAACCACAACATAAAACCTCAGCAGATACTAAAGGTTTAGTGCTGTCGAATGCCGCCAAGGCATCTGTCGAGCAAGCATTCTTGTTCGCCAAGCACTTACAACCGTTTTTAACAACAGCAGCAACCGCCAATACTGGTAGTAGTTTTATCAGCGTCAGTCGTATCGACGGGGGTTTTGGTTATCTTAACCACAGCCAAATTGCCCGCAGCGAGTTAAACCAAGCAGCATTGGCAGGTCTAACGAAAACCTTGAGCCACGAGTGGCCAAGCGTGCATTGCCGAGCCTTAGATATCGCGCCAGCACTTGATGCCAAGCAACTGGCCAATGCAGTGATCGCTGAGCTATTTGCAACAGATAAGCTATTAGAAGTCGGTGTTAGCCAAGGCGCAGCCCAAGCACTTGAGCGTGTGACCTTAGTTGCAGGCAAGGCTGATACCCGCCACGGCGCTGCAAACTTGACGAGTGCAGATAAAATACTGGTGACCGGCGGCGCAAAAGGCGTGACCTTTGAATGTGCGCTAAGTTTAGCTAAACGCAGCAAGGCGCACTTTATCCTTGCTGGCAGAAGCAGCCAACAAGCCATTCCCGCTTGGGCACAGGGTAAGAATAACAGTGAACTTAAAGCCGCAGCTATTTCCCACATTCAAAGCTTGGGCGAGAAACCCACGCCAAAACAAGTGGATGCCTTAGTATGGCCAGTTCAAAGCAGCCTAGAAATTGCAGCCGCACTAGAAGCCTTTACCGCTGTGGGCGCGAGCGCCGAGTACTTAAGTCTCGATGTTAACAATCCAGATGCGATCGCCAGCACGATAGTGCCGATCACCGAGTTGTCGCCTATTACTGGCATCATCCATGGTGCGGGCGTACTCGCCGATAAACACATCCAAGACAAAACCTTAGATGAGTTAGCACGGGTGTATGGCACTAAGGTCACTGGTATAAGCAATCTACTTGCCGCACTGGATTTAGATAAATTAAAACTGATTGCCCTATTCTCTTCGGCGGCGGGTTTTTACGGCAATACTGGCCAAAGCGATTACGCCATGTCCAACGACATACTCAACAAAGCCGCACTGCAACTGGCGCAGCAACTGCCAAATGCCAAAGTGATGAGCTTCGATTGGGGTCCGTGGGACGGCGGCATGGTGAATCCTGCGCTGAAAAAGATGTTTATGGATCGCGGTGTTTATGTGATCCCGCTAAAGGCGGGTGCTGAGTTATTTGCTAGCCAATTACTGAGCAACACAGGCGCACAATTGCTGGTCGGTACTGACATGCAAGGCACAGTTCCAAGTGACGAGCAAGCAACTCAAGGTAGCAATCTAAAAAAGCCTGAAGCGGATCTGACCACTAACGCGTCGGATCCGCATGCTTTGCCTAACGCTGTAAAACTAAAGCGCACACTGGACCCTAAGGCAATGATCTTTATTGAAGATCACTGCATTAACGGTAATCCCGTATTACCGACTGTGTGCGCGATTCAGTGGATGCGTGAAGCCGCCTTTGATGTGCTCAAGCAGCCTGTCAAAGTGCAAAGCTACAAGCTATTGAAGGGCATTATTTTCGACACTGCCGTGTTACAAAATGGAGTGTTAGAAAGTGCAGCCCCCATCACGCTGGAACTTGAACTTGCACCCTTAGTCAATGCACAAGCTAGTGTACAAATTAATGCCTTAATCAGCTTTGAAGGTCGTCCGCAATATCAAGCTATCCTAGTCGTTGATGATGCTGTTGATGACGCGGCTAACGATTACTTAGCCACTAACAGCAAAGCAACCGCCTTTGACGCGCAAAGCTTGGCAGGACTTTCTGTCATCACAACCGCGAGCAGCCTTTACAGCGACGGCACGCTTTTCCACGGTCCAAGACTGCAAGGTATTGAGTCTGTGTTGAAGTTTGACGATGCAAGCTTAATCGCCAAGGTGAGCCTACCCCATGTTACGTTAGCAGACTGCGGGGATTTTGTGCCTAATCTCACGCCTAAGGGCTCACAAGCCTTTGCGGAAGATTTGTTGCTACAGGCGATGCTGGTGTGGGCGAGACTCAAATATGGCGCGGCGAGTTTGCCATCAAGCATTGGTGAGTTTATCACCCATGCGCCGTTTGCCTTTGGCGATAAAGGCCATTTAGTGCTCGAGGTGGTGAAACACTCTGGCCGCGCCCTTGAAGCCAATATCACGCTGTATCATCAAGATGGCCGCTTAAGCTGCCAGATGAACAACGCCAAAGTCACCATCAGCAAAAACCTTAACGGTGCATTCTTAGCTAATAAAGTTACTGCTAATCAAGCTGCTGCGAATAAAGCCATTGAAAGCGTGGAGGCAAAAGTCGAGTGAATTTAGCCCACACTTTAGCAACGACCCATAGCGGCCCAGCTGACACGGCTATGACTGAAAAGCTTGCCAAGCCATTGCGTATTGCAGTGTTGCTTGGCGATGCGGTCAATCTTTCCCCTCACTCAGCCCAAGTATTAGGGACGTTTGAGGAACGTGAAAGAGTTCAGATTTGCGCTGCCGATGCCAACCAATCAACAGTACATGTGCCGACAGCTCATGAACCAAGAGGGCATGAACCGTCAGTGCATGAGCAAAGCTCGCTCACTGCCTTGTTAGGCCAAGCAACAACAGCCATTGAGCAAGGCAAGCTCGTTGAACTTAAATTCAATGATGGGGAACAGGCACAGCCTTTTACTCAATCGCTGTATTTGCTCGATGGTTTACGCGCCGCCAAACTGCGCCTTCACGCCCACGCGTTCATTGCAGGCTTTGCCGCAGGCAATGAGGCAACAAGTGGCGAGAATGCGACTGTTGCTAATACGGAAGCAGTTGCTAACACGGCGGCTGTTGCTAATGCGGCATTAGCGGCGGCAAAGCGCAATCCAGCACAAACCGTTCAGCATCAGCTTATCGCCAACACGCTCAACGAAGCATTTGTTGCGCTGCGCCAAGGTGTAACCGCCCTCGCCGCACGAACACAAGCGCCGCTTTATGGCAAAGAAGGGGAAAATCAGCAAACGGGCTATTGGTTTAGCGACCAACATCAAGCGCGGGTGTTGTGCCTAAATCTTGTAGCAAAAACGTCAAGTCAAACGGATGAATCTCGACATCTAAACCAAAGTATTGTGCTGACCCAAGGCTCACAAGTTATCGTGCCCAAAGCCCTTGTTGATAAAAACCGGCTGTTTGTGCCGATAAGTGATGACAGTATTTATGAGCTAAAAGCAAAGCTGTTTCAGCTGCTTAGTTCACTAGAGATTGGCGCACTAAACACGTCATTTGCATCACATCAACTCGCATTCTGGTTTGAACGCTATGATGCCAACGCACCACTAGCATTAGTCTTAATGGCAGCATCGATTGATGATCTCAAACTTGAAGCTAAGGCCATGCTTACGGCGCTTGAAAATGATGCGGTGCGTCATCATGGTCAACACTTTAAGACACCAGCGGGCAGCTGCTTTACCGCTAAGCCGCTAGGGGATGCGGGGCTCACCTTCGTGTATCCCGGCGTTGGCACGGTTTACGCCAATATGTTCAATAACTTGCATGAATATTTCCCCACGCTGTATCACCAGCTAGAACGTGAAGGCGATTTAAGCGCCATGCTGCAATCACCGCAGATTTATGCGGCAGATGTTAAAACCGCAGCTGGCATGAGCTTAAGTCAGCAAGCGATTAGTGGCGTGGGCGCCAGTTACCTATTCACTAAGCTGTTGACCCAAGTCTTTAATATTAAACCAAAAATGGCGCTGGGTTACTCAATGGGCGAAGCAGCCATGTGGGCCAGCCTAGATGTGTGGCAAACACCCCATGCTATGATCAACGCCACCGAAAATAGTGATATTTTCAACCATGCCATTTCTGGCGAGCTAACCGCAGTCCGCCGAGCGTGGCAGCTTGCGGATAATGAAGCCATAGTGTGGAACAGCTTTGTGGTGCGCGCTGATAGCCATGAAATCAAGGCATTATTGCCAGAGTTTCCTCGTGCTTATTTAGCCATCACTCAAGGTGATACTTGCGTCATTGCAGGCTGCGAAACAAGCTGCAAAGCCCTGCTTGCCACGTTAGGCAAACGCGGGATTGCCGCCAATCGCGTCACGGCCATGCATACCGCGCCAGCCATGTTAGTCCATGGGCAAGTACAAGATTTCTATACTCAAGCAGTGAAACCTGAGGCGCTGGAAGCGGCGGCGCAAGATTCCCCTATTCGCTTTATTAGCGCAGCGCAAACTGCGCCAGTAACCGTTGATAGTCACAGCATTGGCCGCGCGATTGCCGATACCTTTTGTTCGCCACTCGACTTTAGTGCACTCATTCAAAATGCCACTGAGCAAGGCGCAAGGCTATTTGTCGAAGTGGGCGCCGATAGGCAAACCAGCACACTCATAGATAAAATCAGCCATGCCCATGCAGGCCAAAGCACGGTAAACGAGGCAACAGCCGCCATTGCCTGCAATGCCAAAGGTGCCGATGCGATTACCAGCTTACTCAAGTGTTTAGCTCAACTGATAAGCCACAGAGTACCGCTGTCGCTCGCGTCGCTCATGCAGCCATTAAGTGCTAACGCAGCCCCTTTATCATCAGCAGTATCACCAAAAGGAGAACCCCTGTGAGTTCTCAGCATTCCCCTACTATTGATAAAACTACCGTGCCTATGATTTTGTCAAAAAGTGCGTCAAAAAGCGCATCAAAAATTGCGATTGTCGGCCTCGCGACTCAGTATCCTGACGCCGATAATCCTCAAACTTTCTGGCAAAATCTGCTGGATAAAAAAGACTCTCGCACCAAAATCAGCCGCGAGAAGCTCAATGCCAATCCCGCCGATTACCAAGGTGTGCAAGGTCAGTCTGACCGTTTTTACTGTGATAAGGGCGGCTACATCCAACACTTTGAGTTTGATGCCAAGGGTTATCAACTGCCTGAGTCCGCCTTTGACGGGTTAGATGAAAGCTTTTTATGGGCACTCGATTGCAGTCGTAAAGCCCTGCAAGACGCAGGGATTGCCCCAAGCGATGCAGTACTGGCGCGCACTGGTATCGTAATGGGAACCTTGTCGTTCCCGACCGCCCGCTCCAACGAACTGTTTTTGCCTCTGTATCATCAAACCGTTGAAAAGGCGCTGCAAAACAAACTTAACCAAAGCGCTTTTCAACTGGCTGATTTTAACCAAGCTCACGCTGGAGAAGCGTTAAACGTCGAGCAAGCATTAAACGTCGCCAATGGCGCCGTTGCTCACACAGCTTCAAAGCTAGTCAGCGATGCACTCGGTTTAGGTGGTACTCAGTTAAGCCTGGACGCCGCCTGCGCTAGCTCGGTTTACGCACTTAAACTCGCCTGCGATTACCTGACCACAGGCAAGGCCGATATGATGCTTGCGGGCGCAGTATCGGGCGCAGATCCCTTCTTTATCAACATGGGATTCTCGATTTTCCACGCCTACCCTGATCATGGAATCTCGGCACCCTTTGATAGCAACAGCAAGGGCTTATTCGCCGGAGAAGGCGCAGGGGTGTTAGTCTTAAAACGCTTAGAAGATGCCGAGCGCGATGGCGATAACATCTACGCAGTCGTCAGCGGCATTGGTTTATCGAACGACGGTAAAGGCCAGTTTGTATTAAGCCCCAACAGCAAGGGCCAAGTTCAAGCCTTCGAGCGCGCCTATAGCGCGGCAAATACACTTCCTGCCAATATCGAAGTGATTGAATGCCATGCCACGGGCACGCCGCTTGGGGATAAGGTCGAACTCGCCTCGATGGAGCGCTTCTTCGAGGACAAACTCGCTGGCTCTGCAGTGCCGCTGATCGGTTCAGCAAAATCCAACTTAGGCCATTTACTCACCGCCGCAGGCATGCCGGGGATCATGAAGATGATTTTTGCCATGCGCTCGGGCCGACTGCCGCCAAGTATTAACTTATCAGCGCCGATATCTTCGCCTAAGGGCTTGTTTAGCGCAAAAAATCTGCCAACTGAATTGCATGCTTGGCCAGATAAAGCCGGCAATGACCGCCGCCACGCCGGTGTTTCCGTGTTTGGTTTTGGCGGCTGTAACGCGCATTTGTTGCTGGAATCCTATGCTGCTAATACAAACAAAAAGAGTGAACAAGCCGCAGTAAGTTACCAGCATACGCCATTAAATATCATTGGTTTAGCATCGCACTTTGGGCCTTTATCCTCCATTAATGCACTGGATAACACGATAAGCGCAAAGCAGCATGCCTTTATCCCGCTGCCCGCTAAACGCTGGAAAGGCTTAGACAAACACCCTGATATTCTGGCCAACTTTGGTTTAAGCGGAACTGGCCTCGCAGCCGCACCACAGGGCGCGTATATCGACCAGTTCGATTTTGACTTTCTGCGTTTTAAAGTGCCGCCCAATGAAGATGACCGCCTGATCTCCCAGCAACTGCTGCTAATCAAAGTGGCTGATGAAGCGATTCGTGATGCCAACTTAAAGCCCGGTGGCAAGGTTGCTGTATTAGTAGCGATGGAAACTGAACTGGAATTACACCAGTTCCGTGGCCGCGTAAATCTACACACTCAACTGGCCGACAGCCTTAAAAAACAAGGGATAACACTCACACAAGCTGAGTATCTCGCCCTTGAAAAGATCGCCATGGACAGTGTGCTCGATGCCGCCAAACTGAACCAATACACCAGTTTTATTGGCAACATCATGGCGTCACGTATCGCATCCCTTTGGGACTTTAACGGCCCAGCTTTTACCATTTCGGCGGCGGAGCAATCGGTCGCCCGCTGTATCGATGTGGCCGAAAACCTGTTGTCCCAAGAATCCTTAGATGCAGTGGTGATCGCCGCCGTCGATTTAAGTGGCAGTTTAGAGCAAGTGATCCTTAAAAACGCCGTATCGCCAGTGGCATTTACTGCCACTGACGCAGGCTGGAAAGTCGGTGAAGGTGCTGGCGCGTTAGTGCTCACAACAGCGCAATCAAGTGCAGCCCAGCCAAGTAATGCCGCTGACAATGCTAATGCCAATAGCAGCTATGGCGACAGTTATGGTCACATCAGCGGCCAAGTATTTGGCGCGATTTGTGACATACAAGGTAATAGCAACACTGTGCGTATTTGCGATGACTTGCTAACCCAAGCCAAGGTGAATAGCAGCCAGATTAGCTTGATTGAAACCAGTATTGCGGTTGAGCAACTTGCCGATTCAGAGCAGGTACTCAATACCCTGCTGCCGAGTGTGAGTGAGCGCAGCCAAGCCGCTGATACCCTAGGCCACAACTTTGCCGCTGCGGGAATGGCGAGTATTTTGAGCGCGCTGCTTCAGCTTAAAAATCAGGTGCAGCTTAAAAATCAAGCGCAACTTAACAAGCATTCTTCTCAAGCTCAGCAGCACGCGCTCGTTGCCACGTTTAGCCAAGGTAAATGCTCGCAGTTACTGCTCAGCCAAAGTGCCACGCAAGCATACAATTTGCAGCAAAGGCTTGAACAAGATTTAACGCTTTCTGAGCAAAAACACTTAATAAAACAAGTAACGCTCGGTGGCCGCGATATCTATCAGCATATCCTAGATACGCCGCTCGCAGGCCTTGATGCTATACAACAAAAAGCCCAAGCCATGACAGCACTGCCAGCGCGCAGCCAACGCAAACATTTGGCCCAAATAGCGAGCAAAGACACGAGTCGCTTTGCAACAAGCAGCCCAACCACGGCTCAACAAAAAGAGACATTAAGCAGCATGCCAATGAATGCCCTAAGCACCAATAAAAACGCCACTCAAGCAGAGCTAAAAGACGCGGCATTTTTAAGCAATCAGCAACTCGCCCGTGAAGCCCATTTAGCCTTTTTACAAAGCCGTGCTGAAGGCTTGAAACTAGCCGATGCCTTGATGAAAGCCCAGCTTGCCAGCGAGTTAGCCGTCAATGGCCAAGCTGCGCCAGTACAACAGCAAGCCATTGTTCAGGCATCTGCGACAGCGGTTCTTCCACATCCAGTGCTTTATCCCAATCATGCAAAAGTGCCTGAGTACACGCCGCCAACACCGATAAGCAAGCCTTGCATTTGGGATTATGCGGATTTAGTCGAGTACGCCGAAGGTGATATTGCTAAAGTATTTGGCCCAGATTATGCCATTATCGACAGCTATTCGCGTCGTGTACGCCTGCCAACGACTGACTATTTGCTGGTATCTCGGGTAACGAAATTAAACGCCCAGATGAACCAATATCAGCCTTGCACTATGACCACGGAATACGACATTCCTGTGGACGCGCCGTATTTGGTCGATGGCCAAATCCCTTGGGCCGTGGCGGTCGAATCGGGTCAATGCGACTTGATGCTGATCAGCTACTTAGGTATCGATTTTGAAAACAAGGGCGAGCGCGTTTATCGCCTGCTCGATTGCACCCTGACCTTCCTTGGCGACTTACCGCGCGGTGGTGACACCCTGCGCTACGACATTTCCATCAATCACTTTGCCCGCAATGGCGATACCTTGTTGTTCTTCTTCTCCTACGAATGTTTCGTGGGTGACAAGCTGATCCTTAAAATGGATGGCGGCTGTGCCGGCTTCTTCACCGATAAAGAACTGGCCGACGGTAAAGGCGTTATTCACACCGAAGCTGAAATCAAAGCGCGCAACCTCGCCTTGAATAATCCGAATAAACAGCGCTTTAATCCGCTGCTTGATTGCGCGCAAAGCCAATTTGATTACAGCCAAATCCATAAATTGCTCGGCGCCGATATCGGTGGCTGTTTTAGCGGCGCCCATGCGGCGCATCAAGCCCAACACGGTTTGCAGCCCTCTTTGTGTTTTGCCTCTGAAAAATTCCTGATGATTGAACAAGTCAGCAATCTTGAGGTGCATGGCGGCGCATGGGGCTTAGGCTCAGTGCAAGGCCATAAGCAGCTCGAAGCCGATCATTGGTATTTCCCATGTCATTTTAAGGGCGACCAAGTGATGGCGGGATCATTAATGGCCGAAGGTTGTGGTCAATTACTGCAATTCTTTATGCTGCATATTGGTATGCACCTCGGTGTTAAAGATGGTCGTTTCCAACCGCTCGAAAACGCATCACAAAAAGTGCGTTGTCGCGGTCAAGTGTTACCGCAATCAGGCCTGCTCACCTATCGCATGGAAATCACCGAAATCGGCATGAGCCCGCGCCCCTATGCGAAGGCGAATATCGATATTCTGCTCAATGGTAAAGTAGTGGTGGATTTCCAAAACCTTGGGGTGATGATCAAAGAAGAAGCCGAATGCACTCGTTATATTACGGATAACGATACGAATACTTCACTGATTACAACCACAGCAGCCGCGCCGCTGATGGCGCAGCTGCCCGATTTAACTGCGCCAACCAACAAAGGCGTAGTACCGCTTAAGCATGTAGCTGCGCCCGTCGCGCCAGCGGATTCAAAGTATGCCAACCGCGTGCCCGATACCCTGCCGTTCACGCCGTATCACATGTTCGAATTTGCCACGGGCGATATCGAAAACTGCTTCGGCCCCGATTTCAGCATCTATCGCGGCCTAATTCCACCGCGTACGCCCTGCGGTGATTTGCAGCTCACGACTCGTGTCATTGCGATTGACGGCAAACGCGGCGAGCTGAAAAAGCCATCATCGTGTATCGCTGAATACGAAGTGCCCGCAAACGCTTGGTATTACGCTAAAAACAGCCATCATGCTGTGATGCCCTATTCTGTGCTGATGGAAATATCACTGCAGCCAAACGGCTTTATCTCAGGCTATATGGGTACCACCTTGGGCTTCCCCGGCCAAGAGCTGTTTTTCCGTAACTTAGACGGTAGCGGTAAGTTGCTGCGCCATGTGGATTTACGCGGCAAAACCATAGTGAACGACTCACGTCTATTATCGACTGTGATTGCAGGTAGCAACATTATCCAGAATTTTAGCTTCGAGCTAAGCTGCGATGGCGAGCCTTTCTACCAAGGTAAAGCGGTGTTTGGTTACTTCAAGGGCGATGCGCTGAAAAACCAACTCGGCATAGACAACGGCAAAATAACTCAGCCTTGGCATGTGCAAAATGGTATAACCGCCGATAGCCAAATCAATCTGTTAGATAAACAGCATCGCAGCTTTAACGCCCCACAAGGCCAGCCGCATTACCGTTTAGCGGGCGGTCAGCTTAACTTTATCGACAAGGCCGAAATCGTGAAAGCCGGCGGTAAAGCGGGCCTTGGCTATTTATACGCCGAGCGCACCATTGACCCGAGTGATTGGTTCTTCCAATTCCATTTCCATCAAGATCCGGTAATGCCTGGCTCATTAGGGGTTGAAGCGATTATCGAGCTGATGCAAACCTATGCGATTGACCAAGACCTTGGCGCAGGCTTTAAGAGTCCAAAATTTGGCCAGATATTGTCGGATATCAAATGGAAGTATCGCGGCCAAATTAACCCATTAAACAAGCAGATGTCGCTGGATGTGCACATTACCAGCGTGACAGACGACAATGGCAAACGCATCATTATGGGCGATGCCAATTTGAGTAAAGATGGCCTGCGGATTTATGAAGTCAAAGATATCGCCATCTGTATTGAAGAAGCTTAATGCGGTAAATTCTATTTATTGAATCACTTAAAAATAATCCTGCCGCTGCGTTGGCTTTTTACACCCGAACTTTTTACTCAAGTAATAGCAACGCAGCAGCATTAAAAACGAGACCCAAGATGACTAGCCATACTCTAGATCAATTCAATAGTAATAACGAAAAACTCAGCCCTTGGCCGTGGCAAGTCAACGATGCAGCGCTGAGCTTTGATATCGACTCATTAGGCAAAAAACTCAAAGATTTAAGCCAAGCCTGTTACTTAGTCAATCACAGTGAAAAAGGCTTAGGCATAGCGCAAACGGCCGAAGTGACCACCAGTGACAGCCAAGCGCCATTGGGCTCACACCCTGTCAGCGCCTTTGCCCCTGCCCTTGGCACCCAAAGTTTAGGCGACAGTAATTTTCGCCGCGTCCACGGTGTCAAATACGCTTACTACGCCGGCGCTATGGCAAACGGTATTGCCTCGGAAGAACTGGTTATCGCCCTTGGCCAAGCGGGCATTTTGTGCTCATTTGGCGCGGCGGGGTTAATTCCATCCCGTGTTGAAGCGGCCATTACCCGCATTCAAGCAGCGCTGCCCAATGGCCCTTACGCTTTTAACTTAATTCACAGCCCAAGCGAGCCCGCATTAGAGCGCGGCAGCGTTGAGCTGTTTTTAAAACATAAAGTGCGCACGGTCGAAGCCTCGGCATTTTTAGGTTTAACGCCGCAAATCGTCTATTACCGCGCCGCAGGTTTGAGCCGCGACGCACATGGCGACATCGTCATTGGCAACAAAGTTATCGCCAAAATCAGCCGCACCGAAGTCGCGACTAAGTTTATGGAGCCGGCGCCTGCCAAAATCCTCCAGCAATTAGTAAGTGATGGCCTTATCAGCCAAGATCAAATGGCGATGGCGCAACTTGTGCCAATGGCGGACGACATAACAGCCGAAGCCGACTCTGGCGGCCATACCGACAATCGTCCATTGGTCACGCTATTGCCGACAATTTTGGCACTAAAAGATGAAATCCAAGCTAAATATCAATATAAAACGCCAATCCGTGTTGGCGCAGGCGGCGGCGTCGGTACACCCGATGCAGCATTAGCCACCTTCAACATGGGCGCGGCATTCATCGTCACAGGTTCTATCAACCAAGCTTGCGTCGAAGCGGGCGCCAGCGAACACACCCGTAAGTTACTCGCCACCACAGAAATGGCCGATGTGACTATGGCGCCTGCCGCCGATATGTTCGAAATGGGCGTGAAATTACAAGTGGTTAAGCGCGGCACTCTGTTCCCGATGCGCGCCAATAAGCTTTATGAAATCTACACCCGTTACGACTCGATTGATGCCATCCCTGCGGACGAGCGTAAAAAGCTCGAAGAGCAAGTGTTCCGCTCATCACTCGATGACATTTGGGCTGGCACAGTCGCCCACTTTAACGAGCGCGATCCCAAGCAAATCGAGCGCGCGCTGGATAACCCAAAACGTAAGATGGCATTGATTTTCCGCTGGTATTTAGGTCTTTCGAGCCGCTGGTCAAACACAGGTGAAGTCGGCCGCGAAATGGATTACCAAATTTGGGCAGGCCCAGCGCTAGGTGCATTTAATGCTTGGGCGAAAGGCAGTTATTTAGATGACTATAAGGCCCGTAATGCGGTGGATTTAGCCAAACATTTAATGGTGGGCGCGGCGTATCAATCCCGGATTAACTTGCTGTTATCCCAAGGCGCGAGCATTCCAGTTAGCCTGCAGCGCTGGAAACCATTAAATCGTTTTTAAACGTATTTAGCTCCTATCATCTTGTATTATAAGATCATAATATCTTCAAGCCGACACAAACTCACAGTGTCGGCTTTTATTTGTCTTTACTTATGGACGACATCAGCTCACAGTCTTTGATTCAACGTATTAGGCTGAAACTCTTACCGAAGCTTAGGTAAAAATTGCCTACCCCTCTTTTAATTCACTCACACCATTTTAAATAAAATGATTTAAATTATATTTAAAATCAATTAACTACTTAAAATTTTTAAAGTTGGCATTAAGATCGCAATCAAGTAAGAGCCATTAGCCGTTACCTTACAAGTGACACAAACGGTCATGAGAAGGATTAATACAAGGGCAGGAGGTTATTATGCTAGGTTGGACATTAGTATTTCTAGTTGTTGCCGTGATTGCCGGGTTGTTAGGATTTGCTGGGATTGCTGGCGCAGCGGCGGGAATAGCGAAAATCATTTTCTTCATATTTATTGTGTTATTAGTGATTTCTCTGCTGATCAATGCCCTTAAGGGTAAATCACCGCGACTATAATTTTTTTAGAAAAGGAGATAGATATGAAACCATTTACCCTGATGACAAGTGCTGCATTCGCATTATTACTCGCCCTAGGTTTAACGGCCTGTAGTGATAACAAAGCCGAAGACGCGGGCGAAAAAATCGATGAAGTAATGACTGATACAGGTAATGCCATCGAAGATGCCTGTGAAGAAGTCAAAGAAGGTGTTAAAGCTAAAGATACTAAGTGCTAAACAAACCTCACTTTAGGGTGGCAATAGACTCGTCTACTGCCACCCTTTTGGTTTAGACTCGCTCATTTCTGCATCTCTCATCTCGACATCTATCCATTCAAGTGCAACGATTTTAACCAAGAACAATGGCATTGGAGGACTTGCATGCTAACGAAGATCCACATCAAATATTTGTACACTGCAGGTGCAGTATTGTTAGCCTATTTTGCAGTAACAGACACTTCTCCCCTGCTCACTTTCATTTGTGCATGGACAAGTCTGTCACTGTTTTTAGTCGGTTCAGCCTATTGGTTTAATCTCGCCAGTATTTTTAGAAAACGCCAAGATGGCACTATTCCTTGGTATATTCGTTGGGGTTTTATTCCCTTTTTATTAGGCAGTCGACTCTATAATCACTGGGCCAGAAAATACGATTCAGTACCGCCCATGCAGAGGATTGATGAACATCTGTATCTCGGCTGTAGACTCTTTTCCGCAGATCTGGAAACGATTAAAGCCAATAAGATCACTGCCATTCTGGATGTCACCGCTGAATTTGATGGCTTAGATTGGTCGCAATTTGAAGATCATATCGAGTATTTAAATATTCCCATCCTCGACCATAGCGTACCGACCAGCGCCCAACTCAATCAAGCCGTTAACTGGCTGCACCGCCAAGTGCGCGCCAATAAACAGGTACTCATTCACTGTGCTATGGGTCGTGGCCGCTCAGTGCTTGTACTCGCCGCTTATTTGGTTTGTAAAGATAAACAACAGCACTTCGCCGAAGTACTGCAACAGATAAAGCAAATCCGCAAAACCGCTGGCTTAAACAAATGGCAATTACGCGCGCTAGATCGCATGCTCAGTCAAGGGAAAATTAACATCCACAAAGTGGCGTGGATTATCGCCAACCCAGTTTCTGGTGGCGGGAAATGGCAAGAATACCGCGAGCAAATCCAAGATGAACTCAAAGCCTATTTTGACCTGACTTTAAAACTCACAACAGCAGACGAAACCGCAAATGTCTTCGCCGAGCAAGCCCGTAATGCAGGCGCTGATATCATTATCGCCTGTGGTGGCGATGGTACTGTGACTGAAGTGGCCTCTCAAATCGTCGATACGGATATCGTCTTAGGCATCATTCCTCTTGGCACAACTAATGCCCTCAGTCATGCCCTCTTTGGTTTAGGCAGTAAGCTTATTCCTATCTCTCAGGCGCTGGATAATATTATTCAAGGGCATTGCCAAGCCATTGATACCGCGCGTTGTAATGAGGCGTTAGTGTTGTTGCTTGTAGGCATAGGGTTTGAGCAACAAATGATTGAATCCGCAAACCGTGAGCGTAAAAATGCTCTCGGCCAGTTTGCCTACCTCGATGGCTTATGGCGCGCAGTGAATGCCGATATCACTTTAACCATCCAGCTCAGCTTAGATGATGCAAAACCCACAACATTGACGACCCATAGCCTAATCGTTGCCAATGCCGCACCGTTTACCAGCGTGTTGGCGCAGGGCGATGGCGAACCAAACATGACCGACGGGTTGCTCGACATTACTTGGTTGGATGCTGGCGATGAACCCAAAGAGCAGTTGCTTAGCCTCGCTGAATTAGCGATTGCAGGATGGATGAAAGAAGGCAATAAAAATGTGCGAGATCAACAAGCGAGTGCAAGTAAAGTCCATCATGCCCATGCTAAAAAGGTCACTATCAGCAGCCAGCCTAAGTGTAAATATGTGATTGATGGTGAAGTATTTGAGCCAGCGGATCTCACTATTGAAGTCCAGCCAGCATCTCTTAAAGTGTTTGTTCCTTATCAGGAAACCACTGGGCAAGATGAGTGATCGTTGTGGAGGACATCCAGCCTAACTTTTTAGGCTGGATGACTGAGCATTTATAGAACGAACAAAAAATATAAAATATTCAACAAAATAAATATAACCAGCAGAACCAGTACCCGCATGAAATTAAATTCACTACCTTTGGGAAGTGATTTTTGAGTGGTGTTACTAAAATCCTGAAATTTACAGTCTATTGCCTGCGCACATTGCTGCAACGCTTGTTGTAATTCCTTTCTATCAGTGCTGTTAGCCAATTTTAGTTGCGCGCCCTTAGGCTGCTGCAATTGTAGATAAGCGAGATAATGCTCAACGATATCTTCTGCTTGGCGATTACGCTCGAACTGGTGCCAATGGGTTGTTTGCAGCAGATAGAGTTGCACGGAGTGAATATCCGAAAAGGCATAGGACCGCCAGCGCCATAAGCCAAGCGATTTGCCATTAATAACGCCTTTGCCAAGCCACAATTGTTGTCGTTCGACATCTAACCAACACTGTTGCTGAACAAACGCAGTCGGTAACACGGGTAACAATAGAAACAGTGTTACCCAGCCGAGAACGAGCTGTAGTATCGGATCGGGTTGTAAATAGGTTGCTCTGGCGCAGAGTAAACCAAGCAGTAATAACCCAGCAGCAAACAGCCATAATAGAGGTCGGTACTGAGTACTCAGAGTTTGAATATAAAATGCATTTTTAGAAGGTTGATTGAATTTCACTGAACTTGTTCCTTGTTCCAAAAATTATCTCACCATTCAATATTGACCTGTGCCAGTCACAATAAAAGGCATTGATAGTTTGCACAATCAACACCTAACTCATTTCTAGACGCTTTCGAGTTAAACCAAAGACTCACATCAACGTAAATAAACAGTTGCGATATAACTCATACTGCAAATATAAGCTGCAACTTTGCAGTTGCAGCTAAGGTGTTATTGACCCGCAGCAGTATCCTCACCGGTCCAGAGTCGCATGATACGGTAAGGCGGTTTGGCGGTTTCGGCTTTTCCATTAAAGGCTTTTGCTTTATGCAATTGATTCACTGAAATATATAACCAGCCTGTTTCACCAAATTGCACACTATCTGGAAAATCCAGTAGTGGAGAACTGACCGCTGTTGTTAGCGTGCCTTTGTTATCTAGCATGGAAATGGCATTGTGGTTCAAATTGGTAAAGTAATGATTACCTTGTTTGGACGTTGCTGCGCCATCTGATACAGGCTTAGCTCCGACTAATTTTACCGTGGCGATAATTTTATCATCGTTGCCTGTTTGTAAAGCCGCAGTCGATAACTGATACCAGTGAGTGCCATTCATTGCACCATAATAGAGTGTACTTCCGTCGGCAGATAAACTGATTGGATTGACCGCGACACTGGCGACTTTGCCATTAAACAATGTTGTTTTGTTATCTATGTTCATTACTGCATCCGTTTCGGCCTGCAGCGAGCTATGACCTGAAAAACGTATTGTATGACCATCGTCGATACGCACCGCTAAGAGGCCAGGGTTGGCGATATCGGCTAAATAAATCCAGCCTTTTTGTGAATCGACAACCAGATCCTGCATAAAGCTGCCTTTAGGCGCGAGAGTTTGTGGTAGGACGATTTGTTTATATAGACTGCCGTCCTTAATGTTAAATCCCCAAATCCTTGTCGGGCCTAATTCTAACCCCATATCTGCGGTCCAGAGGTGTCCAGCCTTGTCCTGAGCAATACCTAATAAGGTATCAAATTGAGCAGTATTGGCTGTCGATGTTTTTTGCAAATCCATTGAAGGCCAAGCTTTATAAGCGTTGGTCTCACGATTAACTTCAATCAATTGCAAACCTGATGGTGTATCAAATGGATGTACTGTGGCAAAAATCCGACCTTGTGCAGTGACGCTGACATTGCCAGGTCGTATTGGCAATTCAGCGACTGTTTCAAGACTTCCTACTGCTGGGGTGGCGTTCACAAAACTACTGGCTGTCAAAGAAAGCCATAATGCTGTTGTTAATAAGTGTTTCATATTCTATCTCCGCTTTTTCTGTTTAAGGGCTGTAGAATAGGAGTTATTATTTACAAAAAAAAGAGTATAAAGTTTAGCTCTGTTTCAATATTAATTTGATAATTAATGTTTATTCAGCAGTCGTTTCACCGGTCTCGACTTGCTGCTCGTACTTGCTGAGCTTGTTGTAGAGGGTTTTAACGCTGATCCCCAGTTGTTCGGCGGTATCCGTTTTATTACCCTGAGTGGTTTCTAGTGCTTGATAAATAGCGATTCTCTCTAAATCATCTAAGCGCATGCCTTGGGGGATAACAACTTGTTCACCACCACATAAACCCACTTCATTCGTCTGAGGTAGCTGTAAATGGCTGGGTAAAATATCCTGATCGGCCAGAATATAGGCTCGCTCAATAGCATGTTTTAATTCGCGCACATTACCAGACCAAGGGTACTTAGCAATCATCTGAATACAGTCTTCAGCTAAGCTCTTATTCTGCTTTTCGGCCACGTTACGATAGGCAAGAAAATGCTGCGCAAGCCCAATAATATCCTCGCCACGTTCCCGTAAGGGCGGAACGCGAATGGGAAACTGAGCCAAACGAAAGTACAAATCTTCTCGAAATAACCCAGCCTCTATCGCCACTATGGGATCACGGTTAGTCGCTGCCACAATACGTACGTTTGCACGTTGCACTTTGTCGCCACCCACAGGACGATACTCGCTATTTTCCAACACTCTGAGTAACTTCACTTGATGATCAATCGGCATTTCAGTGACTTCATCGAGAAACAAGGTTCCGCCTTCAGCCTGTTCAAATACGCCTTTGTGATCGCGATTCGCCCCCGTAAATGCACCTTTGACATGACCAAACAGCTCACTGTCGACCAATTCAGGGCTTAATGCACCACAGTTAATTGCAATAAAAGGCTCGTTTACCCTAGGGCTGGCAAGATGTATGGTATTAGCAACCAGTTCTTTCCCGACCCCACTTTCCCCAATAATCAGCACATTACTGCCTGTAGCAGAGACGCGACGAATTGTGCGGTATAGCTTGTGCATAGGAGCTGATGAACCAACAAGCAAACCGTATTGGTCTAGCTCGCTAGCAAAAGGATGCAGTCGATTAGGCGATGACGCTAAATACTGTGCAAAATCAGCAAAAATTTCGCTGATTAGCGGCATATCGTAAGGTTTGCGAAAGTGGTAACCAGCAAAATGAGACATTAACTGATCAAGATTAGGGTTTGGCTGACCATCGGAGAGAAAAATAAACTCAATATTTGACATGGCCGCATTATCCAGCAGCACAAGGTAATCTTCACGACTAAGACTGGATAACTCAATAATGGCAACATCGACGTGATTTGCCCCTAGCTGCTCTATCCAAGGCAAGTCATCGACACTGCGTAGCTTATTAAAGTCAGCAGCGCCAGCAAGTTCGATGATTGCTTGCTCGGCGCCAACATCCTGCAAGTGATAAAAAAGTGTCAGTCGAGCCATGCGTATCTACTCCCTGTATGAAAAACTACTGTATGTCAGCCATGAAATTTTAACAACAGCAACGGTAATAGTTGCCGATGTTCTAAGATGATATCTCGATGAACTGAGAATATCAGTCTAAAAATCAGCCTGTTAAAATATCATTAAAAACGAGAACAGAATATGCATGGTAGCTGAACGAAACGAAATCAGTTTACCCAAGCAGTTAAACAATCTATGTCGAACACTGGCATTAGGAGGCCCATAATGAAGTCTAATGTTGTGCAACATCAGACTGATATCCGCGCCGATATCATGTTGATCGATGAAATCATCAAGCTGAATCAGGAAGGACTCACATTTTACAACCAAGCGAGGAGGTATGTCGAAGACTATAATCTTAAGCGTGTTTTTTCCGCCAAAGCTAACATCCACCAACGAATGTTAACTCGGTTTGAACAGCTGAGACGTTTGGCTGACGAGCCAATTAATGGCCTAAGTCACACCGTGCCCGTCACTTATACTCAAGCAACAGAATTGCTGCAACAGTGCCAAATTTCGCAGGCTATGACCGCCCTTGTCGATATAGAGCAGCAAGTGCTAATCCAAATAAAACAAGCAGTAAGGCAAGCGCATCAGCCACAACTTGCAAACCAACTTGCAGAGGGTGCCGCTTGGCTGCAAATGAGTTACGACGGTACGGGATCGCTCAATCACCATTAATTCCCTGTCGCTAAGTGAGCCATATTTAACCGACTCCCCTCCACTTTTACTACAGACATAATACCGCACTGATGAGTGCGGTTTTTTATGCTCGAATGATGGCTCAGCATGCCAGAAAAAATTACATTTTGTCGGTAAAAAAGACCGACCAAAAGGAAAACGCTAAGGTATAAAAACGCCAAATAAAACAATTAAAACATTAAAAATCATTACCTTAAAAACATTGGCACGATTGGCGCATTATCTAGCTTCGAGAAAACAACGGAGGATATGATTATGAAAACTACAACAGCATCAGTACTAGTGGCTTTACTTGTCGGTTCAATCAGTTTAAATGTGGCTGCCGCCCAAGATTGGAAAGGCGGAACCAAGGATGCGTGGATCGATGGTAAAGCAGAAACCACTTTACTGCTCAACACGAATCTCAATTCCTTCGACATCATTACAGATGTCAAAGATGGTAAAGTGACGTTAACAGGTAAAGTGGAAAGCAGTGTGGATAAAGCCCTCGCCACAGAGCTCATCAAGAGTTTAGATGGGGTGAAAGATGTCGATAACCAACTCACTGTGATGAATGAAAAAGAAGGCACCAGTGAAGTTGTTGCCACCTTAACTGACTCTAAAGTTGCCACTGTCATCAAAACGCGTTTACTGTTTTCAACTGACGTATCCGGCACCCAAATTAATGTGGATGTTGCCAATGGCATAGTGACATTGAAAGGTGAAGTTGCCAGCGATGCCGAACGTCAACTAGCACTGAAAATTGCCGAAAATACCGACGATGTGAAAAAGGTCGTTGATAAAATTAAAGTTGTTAAAAAAGTGTCTTAACTCTCGCGACAACGGCATTTTTTAAATTAAACGTATTTTAAGTAACAGCACGCCGATCTAGACTCAAGGTTCGATAGTGCTTTATGAAAAAAGAATCAAAAAAACCAGCCTCAGCTGGTTTTTTTATGTCCATTTTCAGACTCAATCGAAAAGACTTACTCACTTAAATTAAGAGGAGTGAATTAAGATGACTCGAATGATCATAAAGGAGAAGAGTTACAGAAAACTGAGCTAAAACGCAGGCGTTACTCAAGCTTCAAAGCCAAACTAAGCTTCAAAGTCAAACTAAGCTTCAAAGCCAAACTGGAATGCATAAAAATGTTGGCCATTCTCAATATTGATGGTCATAGTGCCAGTTAACCCCAGCAACTCCCCCGCCCCAGAATGGGGTATCACTTCTAAGATCAGACGATTTTGTCCATCGGTCATAATGCCAAAATGTTGTAATACAAAACTGCCCTGCTTACCGCACAAATTACCAACCACTTGTTCAATGGCCACATAGCCAGCTGAGCCCTTGACTGACGTCATAGCACTGAGCATTTCCCCTTTGCTGCGACCCTCAAGCTCACCATAAAAGGTTTTATCTAAGCCCATACGTCCTAACGTCACACCACCAATACCAGTAGCATAGGGGCTATCAGGAGTGAGCTTAACATCAAATTTCCCAGTGATTTTGCTAACTTGCATGACACTCTCCTTGTCGAAATCTTATGCTGACCTATTACCTGCTAACGCTTGCTATTGAAGCAAACATCACCCACTGACCGAAAAACAACTTAGCATAAGCCTGCGTAGATCCATAATGGCATTTACACGCTACTTATGTATGCTGGTCTCACTCACTACCATCTCTATGGTTTTGACTATTTCAGGGCTTTCAGACATGGGTTGGTCAGACGCTCTATCGCGATAAGTCACAGCAATTTTGAATGGGGCTTCAAAAGGATAAACAGGTTCAATACTATCAACTTCGATTCGATCGCCAAGCATGACACTGCCTAAGTGTTTCAAGCTATTGTGTTTAAAATCCAGATTAAACAATCCAAGATACCAAAATACGCCTGAACCTTGAGTCGTCACAATAAAGGGCGCCACAAAGGGCATAGTTTGCATTTTAGGATCATCTTGAATCGGTGCGTCACTTTGGGTGTCCGGCTCTAGAGCTGGATCGAAATTTAACGGTGTAATGCGTAAGTAATCAAGTAATGCTCGACCTTTTACCTCACCATCTTGGTAGTCGCCCATAGCAAACTCTGTTTGTTTGATCTTAATAAAATGAGTCAATGCAACGGACTTGCCGCCCTCAGGCAGCGTTATTTCAACAGGATTGGCGGTATTTAAGCTAAAGAGTTTGAGCATCACTTCCGATGCATTCGCCACAGGCTTTACCTCAAAAGGTGTCACAGTTTCGATCTCATTCGCCTGAGCCTGAGTTTTTTCATGCGCCATGGCTTCATCGTATTGCATCACCTGTCCATCTTCCATCACCATATAAATATCATCATTGGTCATGTTGAAACGGTAAATACCCGCAGCAAGTAAGGCTAATACCACTAAGGTTGCCGCTATGGTTAATTTTACAAACGTACTCATCTTCTCTCCCCAATCGCGCTCGTTATGCGCTACTTTTCTAACACCGATAAACTTCAAATCAATGTCGGAGCAGTATTACAGATACTGAGTTAAAGCGAAGTGGGTAAAGTGTAAAAAATGCCGCTATTTTGAATTTTGTCAGGCTAAGTTCAGCAACATGCCTTTTACTCGACAAATATGATGGGCCGAGTAAATACTCAGCCCAATACATCACTACTTTTCGTTTTTCCACAAGGCTGGGGTTTGGTTCGGTTGCCAATTGCTTTGGGAGAAATGTGCTTGCACTAGGGAATAGATTTTATCTTGATAGGACACAAACTCAGGTAGTTGATAATTATGCTGCTCCTGCCAAGCAGGGGCATAGTTATCTAGCGTATCAAAACGATACCCTTGACGTTGAGCTTCTTCAACAAAACGCTTAATTTTAGGCAAGTTGATGGTTGCACCTTGTCCGCGGTGAGCATTCTCAAACAGGAAGTCGTGGGTCAAGATAACCACTTTCCCGTTATGTAAACCATCACTACAATCTAAGTTCTGCGTACGACTGTTAAGCGGATTCATCGTCGTTCCTGCGCAGGTGTTGATCACTTGATTGACTTTTGCCACCAGCTCAACCCCATCGGCCATGGATTCAGCAGGAAAAGCAACCCCCCAATCCTCTGGTCCCCAGTCTAGATCCCAGCCAAATATTTTATAGTCACTCTCAGCGAGCATGTTTTGAATTTGCACCGCAACTTGCGAACTGTTGGTCGAGGTTTCTGCGGTACAAGCAAAAGCGGGGTCCCAAGGCGGCACTGTATCGGATGTCGCACACAAGCCGTCGCCTTTGAGTTTACTGGTCACTCGCCAACCATTGGTGTAAGGCAAACGTGCCAACTTAGTCATCTTGTTATTGGGATAACTGGCGGCATTAGGAATAAGTTCAACCACTTTGGCCGTGTTCGTCACAAAATAGGTGAAATCGGTGGCCGCATCTTGATAGGATTTTACAGGCCAGAGTCCAACTTGATTACAATATGCCGCCCCAGATTGCACGCCATCAGTGCAGTTATGCAGCATATGATCGTAACTGTGGTTTGCCAGAATATGACCATCGTCTAGCAAACGTTGTAGGGCGACAGCCGCTAATGCCTCGTTTTCATCTCCTTCGCCATACATATGAAACGCATTAATAAAGAACGTCGCCTTAATATTGGCATCCTTTAACGCATCTAACAGCCCTAAGGTCGCGTCAATTGGACCATCATCAAAGGTAAGGTAAATGGTTTTATCGCTGGCGTAGGCCGCACTTAAGCCAGTACTCAAGCTCGCAACACAAAGCCCAACTGCAACGGCTATCGATTTCAGTTTCATGATTTCATCCTATAAATAATGTTTAAAGATGAATAAGTTAGTTCTCTTTACGCACTGGTTAATTCATAACCTGTAGACAGCGAGTTCACTCATCCGTTTAGCTTATCTATAGTGAGTAATCCCGCCGGCATTAGTTATACCATCCTAGCAACAAGCCATACTTTTCTACGCTAAGTCGATAAATCCTGCCTTTGCACCCAGTTAACCATCCCCTTCAAAGACAATAGAAAAATACCAATCCTAGTGTGAAAAGTACCGCATCAACAATTCGATAACAGGTAAGTTAACTGGAGAAAAAAACAACATAAAAGCACTACAGGGATGCAATAACATGTCAGAAGGTCAACTATTTAAGAGCTCTTTGCTCGCATTATGTATCGCTAACGCCTTGTTCGGGATGAGCTCAACCGCAGTCGCGGCGGAGCAACAAGAGGCAACAGCAGAAAATATTGAGGTAATCCAAGTACGCGGCATACGTCGCTCGATTGAAGCCTCAATGAATACCAAACGCTTCGCCGACTCCACGGTCGATGCTATCACCTCGGAAGATATCGGTAAGTTTCCCGATAAAAATATCGGTGATGCGCTGCAGCGAATTTCTGGGGTGACGGTCGATAGGCAATACGGTGAAGTGAGTGGGGTCACCATTCGTGGTACAGCGCCAGAACAGAGTCGTATTTTGCTGAACGGTCAAACCGTTGCGAGCACCTCTTGGTATGATCTTGGTCCTGCCACTCGAACCTTCAACATGGAATTATTGTCAGCCGAGCAAGTCAGTGCGGTTGAAGTCCACAAAACGCCAACCGCTAGCCTTGAAGAAGGTGCGCTGGGCGGCACTGTCGATCTCAAAACCCGTAAGCCCTTAGATCTCGATGCTCACACTTATCAAGTGGCGGGTGAGTTGAGCCAAAGCAGCCTGTACGATGAAACAGATCCGAGTGGATCTTTCGTCGGAAGCTGGAAAAATGATGATGAAAAATTTGGTATTTTAGGCGCTTACTCAGTAGAAAAACTCACCAGTGGTCGGCATGTATTAGAATCGCTCAGCGGTTACTATGAGTACTTTGCCGCTGATCCTGCACAAAACCAAGAATCAACTGTAGGAGCATGGGGGATTGGCTCACAAGCATTTAGGGCCGAACGTGAACGGACCAGTGCCCAAGTTACACTGCAATTTGCACCGACTGAAAAAACAGAGTTCACTTTAGATTACTTTAATTTTGAACTCGATATCCCCCACGTAAACCATAACTTCTTAACCGTTGGCGCCCGCGGTTCGGGCTCCACCAACGTAGTAAATAACGCCCAAGGCGGCACAGCATCGGCAACAATTCTGCCAGCGTATGCGTCGATTATTTATAACCCTGTGGTACGCCACGCGGTTAATATGAAGTCTGACGTACTCAACTTAACCGGAAAATACGTCGGGGACAGTTTCACCCTTAGCGGCGTCATTGGCCAATCGACCTCAGATGGCGGCACCCAAGGCGGCTCATCTTCTTGGTGGATCCCTGCGACGGATCAAGGCGGCAAAATTGGCGATCCCGCCTTCCCTAATGGCCAAGGCAGTGTCGATGGTGGCTTTAGTTACGATGCCACAGGTCCCTATCAAGTGGTGCTGACGAGCCTAGATGCCAACGATGCTAGCCAGTTCAAGCATGCGCAGGAAGCCAACTACGAAACCACAGTGCAAGATCATAAAGTCACCTACGCCCAGTCTGACTTCGAATATCAACTCGATCATGATTTTATTAATAAAATTGCGGTCGGGATTAAGTACAACACCAGTGATTTCGAGCGTAATGCCTTCAACCGTAACCCCGCAGAAATCCTAGGTTTCGTGCCTAATGGCAACCTAGCCAACTGGAGCGATGGCGTACTGTCTGGCCTGCATTCCCAGAGCGGTGGCAATGTGCTCGACTCCTATGCCAAGTTAGATGAAGACAAATGGTGGGCGTTTATCAGCGAGAAATACGCCAATGGCGAGTTAGTGGAAGTCGCCGATCTCGGTAACACCTTCACTGTCGAAGAGGATATGTTGGCCCTGTACGCCCAAGCGGATTTCAGCGGCGAATTCTATCGTGGTAACTTTGGTTTGCGTTACGTTAACACAAACCAAACCTCAACCGGTTTTGCCGATGGCAAGCCCTACAATGAATCCGTTAATTACGATAATTGGTTACCGAGTATCAACGTCGCCTTCGATCTACAAGAAGATCTAATCCTACGTGCCTCGGCCTCTGCCGTGATGGCGCGTAACAATTACAGCGACCTCAAACCCGGTTTAGCCATAGCGAAAAACTTTGGTACTGCGACCGGCGGTAATCCCAATTTAAAACCCTATAAGGCGAATCAAGCTGACCTTGGCATCGAATGGTACTTCACTGAATCTTCTATGCTGTCGGCAGCATTGTTCTACAAAGATATTGATAACGTAGTGTTTGTCACTGAGTCGACTCAGTACATTGAAGGTTGTGGCGCGTCAGAATCCGAGTGGGATAAATGCCGTGTCACAGCCCCAGCCAACGGCGGTAGCGGCTCAGTGACTGGGCTTGAAATCCAGCTACAACATAACTTTGAAAGCGGTTTTGGCTTCTTAACCAACTACACCTATGTTGACAGTAAAAGCACTCGCCCCGATGGCACAGAGCAGATGATTGAAGGCGTGTCAGAGAACTCTTTCAACGGTTCACTCTTCTACGAAGATGATCTGTTCAGCGCCCGTATCGCCTATAACTGGCGTTCAGAATACTTAGGCGTAGGTAATATTCAAAACGTGTTAAACGACAGCTATCAACAAGTGGATGCCTCGATTATTTGGCATGCAATGGAGAACTTAGATATCTCACTCGAAGGGGTTAACTTAACCAATGAAGTGGTGCAATCCTATGATGTTAAATACGGATTAACCCAAAACACCATCGAATTTGGTTCACGTTATTTCGTCGGTGCCAGCTACAAATTCTAAACTTGAGTCACAGCATAGCCGACCTTAGGGTCGGCTTTTTGCGTTGATAATGCAGAGGTATAAACCATGAAAGTGAAGCAAGCAATCAGAAAAATCATTATCTTAGGGGGTGGAACCGCAGGTTGGATGGCAGCGGCAGCCCTCGCGAATAACCCCGTATTTGCCGCCATTGAGCTCTGTTTAGTGGAATCGGACAACATAGGCACCATAGGCGTTGGTGAAGGTTCAACGCCACACTTAAAACGCTTTATGGACAACTTAGGCATTAGCGAAAAAGATTGGATGGAACAATGCCACGCCAGCTATAAAACCGGCATCGATTTCATCAATTGGAATGGCGACGGGCAGCAATACTTTCACCCCTTCTATTGCCAAATGGATGTGAAACCCGCTGAAGTTTTCTTTATCAACGCCAATGCAAGACGCCGCGGTCATGGCAGTGCAGTAAAACCCGATGCGTTTTTCTCCAGCGGCGTACTGGCGAAACGCAATCTCAGCCCAAGGCCGAATAAAGCGTTGCCCTACGCTAACGAATATGGCTATCACTTCGATGCCACTGAACTGGCCAACTACTTAAAAGAATACGCTTGCCAACGCGGCGTAAAACACCTCATCGGCGATGTCATTGAAGTTTCAACAACCCAAAACCAACATATAGACGCCTTAATGCTGGCGAATGGCGAACGACTTAACGCCGACTTTTTAATCGATGCCAGCGGTTTTAGCGCTAAGTTAATTCATAAAACCCTAGGCGTACCCTTTCAATCCTTCGCCAATGAACTGCTCAACGACAGCGCCGTCACTGCTCCTGTACCAGCATTAATGGACTCCACTCAAACACAGCAAACCCATGATCTACAAAACCATGCATTGCAAACCCAAGCACAGCAAGCCAAGTACCATACCCGCGCAACGGCGCTCAGTGCGGGCTGGCTATGGCAAATCCCACTCACCCACAGGCTTGGCAATGGCTATGTTTATAGCAGTCGCCACCTCAGTGCCAATGCCGCGGCCAAAGAATTATTGCACAGTGTTGATCTGCCTGAATCAACCCAAGTACGGTTTCTCAAGATGCGGGTCGGTGTCAGTGACAAGGCTTGGCACAACAATGTGTTGGCGATAGGACTCGCGCAAAGTTTTATCGAACCACTCGAAGCCACGTCCATCATGATGACCCAATTTACCCTTGAAAAATTTATGTCGTTATTCGAGCGCTATCAATTGAATAAGCAGGCAGAGACCTTAAGTCGACAAACACTCAATCAGGCGGTCATGCAGTTAGTGCTCGGCATAAAGGATTATATTCAGGCCCATTATGTCACCAGCCAGCGCAGCGAACCCTATTGGTTGGCGGCGAGAAAAGTCACCATTTCCCGAAGGCTGACGCAACTATTGCAAGCTTGGTATCAAGGGGAAGACTTTGATTTACTGCTTTACCAATACGATCAGCAACTCGCCTACTTTCGCCCTTCTTGGTATGCGCTGTTAGCGGGAATGGATTACCGCGACCCAAAACTGAAGCGCCCATTTGAGCCGATTTCAGCGGAGATCACGGCGCAAGCGATACGCTACAGCCAAACCTTAGTGGAGCAGTATTTTCAACCTAAGCATCCGTGATAAGAATGGTTAAATTGCCCTTTGTTTACTGCTAAAGCACTGACGAAAACGACTCGGCGTGACACCTTTAAATTGAATAAAGCGCCGATTAAAATTGGATAAATTGTTGAAACCACACTGATCGCTGATGGTTGAAATCGGGCTCTGGTTCGAGAGTAATAACTTGCACGCCTTAGCGATCCTGAGTTGGTTGATAAACTCAGTTAAGGTTTTCTCGGTGCGTTTTTTAAAGAAGCGATGGAAATGATTGGTGCTCATATGCGCCAACTTTGCCAAATCCTGTGCCGACAAGGCCTGAGTGTAATTGTCATAAATATGCTCAATCACTTTATCGAGCTTTTTCACGGTAAAGTCGAGTTTACTACCGTGGGTAAACAAGGTGCTCGACAAGAGTTCTTGCTGACTATCCTGTTGTAATAACGCTAATAATTCCAATAACAAAATATAGCGTCTAAAAGGATTGGCCGTCTCCATCGCGATAAACACACTATGGGCCTTACGCGCCGTTTCCTCACTAAACAACACACCTCGTTTGGCATGGGTCAAAAGTGAATGCAAAGACGCTAACTCACGTTGCTCATTCACAATTTGGTGTAGCCAGACCGCTGGAATTTGTGCCACATAAACAACTTCCTGCACTCTCGCATTCGAAGTGTCGTCTTTTAGCGCGTTGCCATTTGATATCTCGTCAGTTAAAACACCAAGGTTAGCCTCGGATTGCCAACCGTGAGGCATATCTGGGCCGATGATCACTAAATCATAATCGCCATAACGGGCAATATGATCGCCCACATAACGCATACCATAACTGTTGAGGGTTAAGCAGATTTCATACTCGGGGTGATAATGCCAGTTGAGATCCATGTGCTCCCATTCATAACGAAAGTAACGCCAAGAACTGTTTTCATCGGGGATCACTTTTTCACACAGAGGTTTCATCCATTAAACTCCCATTGCTCATTCCTTTACCTAAGCTTCAATCAGCTCTTATAGTTCAACGCCATTCATTAAAACTAGCTGTTATGCCAACCTGTTAAATTATTCAATTACTTAGACCTTATTTTTAATACCAGCTTTGACCTATCAGCGCGGCGAAATCGCTGTGCCTTCGCGCACTATTGTCTATAGCAAGCCAGCCTTGCAGTGATACTAAAATCCGCCACTTCGATACTATTCTATCCAATGTTAATTAAAGGTAACTATTTTACAAGTACACAGGTTATCAGCAGCAGCGATGTACTGCTTGCAACACACTATCTAGCGCCCGTATTAACTGCACCTGAAGTCAATCAGCGCAAACACGATTTGACTATGTGAGAAAAGTATCGACAGAGGCACCATTCGTATCACCACCAAGGCGAGCGTCAAGCCACAATGAATTTCACTTAATTCAATTGGCTAAGCACATGAAACACAAACTCATCATTCTGTTTGTTCTCTGCACTTTCTTTGTGATTTCCTTGATGACCAACAGCATGGGGCCGATTTTCCCTGCGTTAATTGACAGTTATGCTATCGGCCTGACGTTGGCGGGGTTATTTCCCTTTGCGTTTTTTATCGCCTACGGCGTGACATCGATTCCTGCGGGGATTTTGGTGGACAAGTACGGTGAAAAGCGGGTGATCATCTTAGCCTTTAGCCTGGCGTTTATCGGCGCCGTGACTTTTGTGTGTCTGCCCACCTTTAGCATCGCCATGTTTAGCCTGTTTTGTATTGGCACTGGCATGAGTTTATTGCAGGTAGCAGTGAATCCCTTATTGCGACAAGCTGCGGGGCCAGAGCATTTTGCCTTTTTCTCCGTACTGGCCCAACTTGCCTTTGGCGGCGCCGCGACCTTAGCGCCGCTGGTGTATCAGCATTTTGTCGCCTTAGATCAAGCCAGTGTTGCATCAGCCAACTATGTGCAACAGCTATTGCCCGAGAACATGAGTTGGCTCGCCATGTATTGGTTATTCGCCGTGGTCGCGCTCGCCATGGTGCTCTTTGCCAGCCTAGTGAAGATGCCCAAAGTGAATAAACTGGCAGATGAGTCGGCAGGTGCCCTCGAGACCCATTTACGCCTTTTCAAAGATAAAACCGTTTTGAAATTCTTCTTCGCTATCGCCGCCTACGTTGCGCTTGAGCAAGGGCTCGCTAACAGTATCTCAGTCTTTTTGCTGCAATATCATGGTCTTGACACCTTAAGTGTCGGCGCCAATGTGGTTAGCGATTTTTGGTTTTACATGACGCTCGGCTGCCTACTCGGTTTACTGCTACTTAAACTTATCGACAGTCAGATCTTGCTGCTCAGTTTTTCCCTTAGTTCACTGGTATGTTTTCTGGTGGCGATATGGGGACCGAGCCAACTAGCATTAATTTGTTTCCCATTGGTTGGCTTTTTCATTTCTATCATGTGGTCGGTGATCTTCTCGCTGGCGCTCAATTCGCGCACTCAAGATCATGGATCATTCGCCGGCATTCTCTGTACTGGCATCATCGGCGGCGCGTTTATCTCGCCGATCATTGGTGTTATCAGCGAGCTATCCGGCGAATTACGGCTCGGGATGTTAGTGCTGTTAATCCCTATGGCTTACATAGGTTATGTGGCCCTAACGGCTCGCCCCTTGATTAAAAACACCACCCTATTTTCAACAAAAGCGGCCTCAAAGAATGACGAGCCGATGGCAACAAACAACACGAGAGGCAACAAGCTATTATGAGCGTCCTATGTTTAGATCTTGGGGGAACTAAACTGATGTTGGCACAGGTGGAAGGTAAAACCTTACTCGACACTTGGCGGTATCCTGTTCCCGCCGATGGCAACTTTGAACAATTATTCGATTTCCTCGTGACCTGTATCCACAGTCACCTCACGCCTGAAACCTGTGGTATTTCCATCGGGATACCCGGTATGGTGGATATGCAGAGCGGCACTTTACTCGAAGTGCTCAACATCCCTGCGCTGACGGCAACGCAGTTAGCCCAGCAGCTGCAAAATACCTTTGAAATGGATGTTGTTGTGAATAACGACGCTAACCTCTTTGCCCTTGGCGAAGCTGTGCTCAACAGCAATCAAGACATGCTCGGGATTACCTTAGGCACAGGCGTGGGCGCTGGGGTGATTTTTAATGGTCAGCTGTATTCGGGTAAACATTGCGCCGCAGGTGAAATCGGCAGTTTGAGTTATCGCGATGGCATTATTGAGCACTACTGCTCGGGGCAATACTTCACCGTTCATCACCAGATGAGTGGCGAGCATTTGTACCAAAAAGCCTGTGAAGGTGACAGCCAAGCGCTGCAAGCCTTCGTCCATTTTGGTGAACACTTGGCGCACATGATCGCCCAAACCTTACTGGTATACGATCCCAAAGATATCATCCTTGGCGGCTCAGTCAGTCAAAGCTTTCCCTTTTTTATTGAGGCGCTTAAACAAAAATTGCAGAGCTTAGTCTATGGCCCGCAACTGGCGGACTTGACGATTTCAGCCAGTCAACATCACAATGCAGCACTCATAGGTGCGGCGCAGTGGTTTTTACAACAAAAGGACTCAGTTAAGTGAAAGGACTAACGAAAGGGAAAGGTAAAATAAAGTGGCAGAGGATTAAGACGGCCTTAGTCAGCGGCATAATGGCAGTGCTTCCCTTGGGGCCAGTGCTTTCAATATTTATTATGCCATCGGTACAGGCCGCCAACGCCGTGCAGGAGGCAAATCATGTCGCACTTAATCAATTGGCCGATAAACTTCAGCTAAGTTATCAGTTAACCGCCAGTTATCTTGAAACCTGTCCCGCTAAAGAAACCCAATGCTATCGCTCTGCCATTGAGCTAACCCTGCCCACTCAGCTATCCAACGACAAGTTATCCAACGAAGAGCTAAATCATGGCGATTGGCAAATTTATTTCAGCCAACTATCGCCCGTTTATTTTGTCGATGCGGGTGACTTTAACATTGAACATATCAATGGCGATTTACACAAAATCACTCCTAAAGCCAGTTTTAAGGGTTTCGTCGCCAATCAAGTTTATCGTATTGAGTTTTATAGCAAAGGCAGCCAAATCACCCGTTCCGAGTTTATGCCAAACTTCTTTGTCGCTATGGGCTATAAGGCGCAGGTAATAAAGAGCACTCAAACAAGGCGAGATCCAGAAACGGGTTTAGCCGAGCAAGACTACCTGGCGCCTTTTAATGCCGAGAAACAATTCTTACTGGCAAAAAACGATGCAACCCCCTTTGCCGATGGCCAGTATTTAGCCGAGCAATATCAAGCCTTAGCCGCAGACAAAGCACCTGACATTAGCGGCAAACTTATCCCCACGCCACTTCATAGCCAAAGCCTAAACTCGGCGCCTTTATCCCTTGCTAAAGGTTATCGACTCGCGGCTGCAACTGTCGATTTTAAGGGCCGGCAGGCGGCGTTGGATTACCTCGATTCTTTAGGCTTTTCGGCCAAGGACAAAGGCACGCCGCTGTTATTGCAACTCGATACTCAAGCTCCTAAAGTCGCCAGCACTGAAGCCCATGATAGTGAAATTAAAAACAGCGAAGCCTATCGGTTAACCATAACGGCCGAGCAAATCAGTATTCGAGCGAGCAGTGAAGCGGGACTCTTCTATGGCATACAAAGCCTAGCTGGGCTGATCAGTTTAAGTGACGATCAACTGGTCGCCATCGAGATCCAAGACCAGCCTCGCTACGCCTTTCGCGGCCTGCACATCGATTTAGCCCGTAACTTCCACTCGCTCGATTTTATCAAACGCATTATTCCACAGCTCGCCGCCTATAAAATCAATAAGCTGCATTTGCACTTAGCCGACGATGAAGGCTGGCGTTTAGCCATACCCGGCTTACCTGAACTGACCGATGTGGGTGCAAAACGTTGTTTCGATTTAACCGAGCAAAGCTGTTTATTGCCACAACTGGGCAGTGGCATAGCGGACGTAAACCCCGTCGATGGCTACTTAACCGTGGCGCAATACCAAGCAATATTACAACTGGCTGATGCTCACCATATCGAAGTGATCCCTTCACTGGACATGCCGGGGCATTCACGCGCCGCAATAAAATCCATGGAGGCGCGTTATCACCATTACCTAGCAAAAGGAGATAAAGCTAAGGCGGAGGAGTTTTTACTGACTGAATTTGCAGATAAAACCCAATATTCGTCGATTCAGTATTATCACGACAATACACTCAATGTGTGCTTGGCGAGCACCTACCACTTTATCGATACTGTGATTGATGAAGTTAAAAAGATGCACCAAGCCGTAGGCGTTCCCTTAGTGCATTACCACATAGGTGCCGATGAAACCGCGGGCGCTTGGGTCGAATCTCCAGCGTGTATCGCAATGAAGCAACAAAAAACCGATGAGTTAGCCGGACTGCATTCGCTCAATGGTTACTTTATCGAGCGCGTCGCTAATATGCTGGCAGATAAAGGGATTATTGCCGCAGGTTGGAATGATGGCATGGGTGAAGTTCGCCCCGAAAACATGCCCGCCCAAGTGCAATCTAATGCTTGGTCGCTGATTTCGGATAACGGTCATCAAATCGCCCATAAGCAAGCCAATTTAGGCTGGAAGGTGGTGATTTCAACGCCAGAAGTCACCTATTTTGATTTCCCCTATGCTAGCCATCCAGATGAGCGCGGCAATCATTGGGCCTCGAGGGCAATAGACAGTTTTAAGGTGTTTAGCTTTATGCCCGACAACCTGCCCGCCCATGCCGAGCGCTGGCGCAATAGTTTAAATCAGCCATTTATCGCGGACGACAGCCACAGCCAGCTCAAGCCGGGACACGGTTTTTACGGCTTACAGGGGCATCTTTGGAGCGAAATGGTGCAATCGGATGAGCAAGCAGAATACATGCTATTCCCGCGCATGATAGCCCTTGCAGAACGGGCATGGCACAAGGCACCGTGGGAATTAGCCTATGATTATCAAGGTAAAATCTATAGCCAACAGACTCAACATTTTGCCAGCCAACTCAATGGCCAAGCCGAGCAAGTGCTCAAACAGGATTGGCAAACTTTCGCCGCTGTGTACGCCAATAAAGTGCAGCCTAAGTTAGCAAAAGCGGGAGTTTTCTACCGCATAGCACCACCTGGGATTCTTGTTGAAAATCAGCTGTTAGTGCTCAATAGCTTATATCCCAATGCCGAGCTGGAATACCAACTCGACTCAGGACCTTGGCTAAGCTACCGCCAAGCTTTCAAGCTTAATGATGTCAAACACATCCGCGCTAGAGTCAAAGATGGCGCACGTTACTCTCGCCCATCGACTTGGCAAAATCACCTCTAATCATTACTCACAGAAGTCGACCATCACACGTGATGGTCGATGGGTTAAGCATGAGCTTACATTGAGGCTTTTCAATAACAGCGCAACTCAGGCTATAATCTCGCTATTCGCGATGACACTCTCGTGATAATACTTTATCAAGCCTAAGGATCTGCCAACCGATGACAACTGCTTCTACTAGCCCCTTTGCCGTGTTAAACCAAACCACAGCGACCTCGTTTAATGAACAGAAAAATCTGATTAAACGGGTATTTAAAGGTAAGCCAGTGCAATGTCCTAGCTGTAAACAGACACTTAAAGTCATATTGCCTGAGCAGGCAAAGGCAGAACAAGCCGCAGGAATTTACTGTGCTAAAGGCTGCACAGATATCGAACTCGATATGGAAGCCGTCGCGGGACTCTAATCATTCCAGAGCCAACCCACACTGGCATTAGCCTCACATCGACGGCCAAGCGACGATTACAACAGTCCCCTGTGATTAGCCGTTATAAAGTAAATATCTTTCTAATTATCAATGAGATTATTTGAACTGATCACGGCAGTTGCTTAAGCCGCCCACGAAAATAGTGTCGATAATAGCCCACCAAATTACTGCCAATAAAGAGTACCTCCATTAACACTGCCACGGGCGATCCCACTAAGGCATTGTGAACGAGCCAAAAACTGGTTCCGACTATCATAAGCAGTCTGAGATCTTTATCCCTTTGACAGAATGCGGCGCGGGTTTGAAACAAGGTACCTATACAACTGATCACTGTCGTTACCCCATTGAAGGTCACAATGCTCATCACAAGTGCAGCAATAGAGAAACACCATAGAGCTACTTTTGAGGTGGTAAAAATACTGGTGAGATAACGCACTGTGGCTATGCCCATTAAGCCTGCGGCAGTCCATTGCTCCAGCAAACAAAAATGAATTGAAATCAAGATGCCAGACACAAAAAGGCAGGCGACTATCCGCTCCCGCGCCTTAAATTGAAACGAAATCAGATCGAAGATAATGGCTATCGCCACCAAAATTTGAGACAAAGTAAACGCAGTCAACTTATTAAGCTCCTTCGCTTTAAGTAATAATGCGCACTCTGATTGAAAGCTTTGTAGACTTGAGAGCGCAACTTAAGGCGCAGCATCATGGGAATCGCGCTTTAGCGCATTAACTTAAGTTAACTGGGAGCAAAAACCGTTAAAGAGAGTCTTGAAGTCGTCTACGCATACGCGACAAACTGATTGCCGTAATGCCAATATAATTAGCTAGCTGACCTTGGCTTAACCGCTCAAGCCAAAGTGGTGAATGTTCGCGTAAATACAGATAACGTTGCTCAGGTGTGTGCAGCAGTAAAAAGGCTTCCTTTTGTTCTTTATACAATAATTGCTGTTTAAGTAACCCAAGTTGCACTGACTGCAGCGAAGTATCATCCAATAGGGATAGTGGCATTTGGATAAGTTTACAGGCGCTTAAGGCTTCTAATTGGTAACGAGCGGGAATTTGCTTAAGCCAACTGACATACAAAAAACACAATTCACCCTCGAAATAAAACTCCTTACAGCGCTCTGTGCCCTCCTGAGTATAATGGCAAGCGCGCACTATACCATCCACAACAAAATACGCCTGTGACTGCGCTTCACCTTGGCCGAGTAGCACCTCTCCCGCCTTAGCAGTAAACGCATTGAACTGTGGCGAATAATGATCCACAGCGCCTTGACTCGCCCCTAACTCAAGCAAAAATTGTTGCAGTGGCTGGCAAGTTGGCACCTGCAATACAGCAGTCTTTTTTACGTCATCAGGTTCAATCATGCGAGCTACTCAGCGATTTATCACTAAACACTTAACCACTGCCATTCGAGTAAGGGTTCAGCACTCGCTTGCAGACCTCGGCTCAGCGTGACGTTAAATACACTTTTAGCGGGAATCACTCCCACGCCCTTGGGGGTGCCTGTCATCACAATATCGCCTTCATCGAGACTGATAAACGCTTGCAACTCGGACAATATGGTCTGAGGTTTGTAGATCATTAAATCGATATGCCCCTCTTGCACCAAGTTATCGTTGATACTCAAAGTAAAATGCAGCGGCGCCTCGGCATCATCAATCGCCACAAAGGGGCTAAATAATGCGGCCCCATCGAAGGCCTTTGCCCGCTCCCAAGGCAATCCCTTGGCTTTTAACTTGCTTTGTAAATCACGTTTAGTGAGATCTAAGCCAATGGCAACGCTGCTAAAACGGCCATCTTGAAACATAAAACACAGCTCGGTTTCATAGTGCAAGGCTTCGCCTTGATGCTCAGAAAGTAGCACAGTCGACATCGCCGAATTGGGCTTTAAAAACACCACCATGTCGTCGGGTATGTCATTGCCCAACTCATGGATATGGTCGACATAATTACGTCCAATGCAGACAATTTTTGTCGGTACGATACGCTTTTCACCCAACACGACTGATTTCATTTTTAATCCTTTTTACGATACGGTTGAGATTATTTTTAAATAATCAAACCAAGAAGTTAACCTTAACTAGCGCTAAACTCTCAATAGAAAAATTCACTTTACTTGTGACGAACTCTGCTACACTTGAATTAATATTTCAATAAAAACAGCGATCTAATCATTAATAAACCCATTTTACAGGGACAGTCCTAGAAGAGGTTTTCGCACTATGTTGACGCTTACCATAAAACAAAAAATCATTTTTAGCTTTAGTGCCATCGGCGCGCTGCTCATCGCTGGTAGTAGCTTTTTCTACTATTCACTCTCCCAAGTACAAACCGCCTATCAAAATATCGAAACCTTAGCCGTACCGGTGCAAAAGCAGAGTAATAGCTTGCAACTGGTGCTATTAAAAATGTCACGCCTTGCCACCTTGGCCCATAGCCAGCAAGACACCGCCGCCTTAACCAAAAGTCAGCAAGCGTTTACGGCGCTGCAGAAGAAATATCAAAGTATCGAAAATGAGTTAACGGAGCGAGTGGCAGATCAATCTAAGATGCAGACTTCCCTGCACGAGGCGCAGGCTAGATACCAAGCCTATTTGCAACAAAGCCAAGCCATGTTTAGTGCGAAACTCGCCAATGAACAAGCAAAGCAGCAATACCAACAACTTTTCCAACGCTTTAACGATGCCAAGACCAACGCCAGTAATGCGATGATCGATCTCGAAACCCTGTCCATCCCCGATAATCCCACTCTGCTCGAAGAGATTGTCGGTACAGGCACGCGTATCGACGACATGTTGTATACGCTAACCAACACTATGGGAGAGCTGATCCACACTCAAAGTTTGGAGGTGATCCAATCGCACCAGCAAGATGTCAGCATCTTACTGGGTAACCTCACCACTAACTTTACCTTTTTAAAACAACAAACTGATGGGCTTGATACATTAGGCTTGCTGCAAACCTTCGAACAGCAATATGCGATTATCAATACCTTACTCGCAGCCCCTGCCGAGCTTTATAAAACACAAGAAGCCGTGGTTGAGGCGCAGCTTCAAGCCGAGCAACATTACCTCGATGCCGATAAAGAATTTAATGCGAATAATCTCGCCTTAGACAAGTTAATCACCTTAGCCGATCGCCGATTTAGCAGCCTGCAAACTATTGCTAGCAATGCCATTGAGCAAGGGCAAACCTTAGCGATAGTGCTCGCATTGGTGTTTATCGTTATGGTGAGTTTTATTTCCTTCTTCACCTCCAAGGCCATGCTCAATCCATTAGCCTTAGTGAATGGCGCACTCGCAAGCATCGCCCGTGGGGATTTATCTAAACGCATTCACAAACGCCATGATGATGAATTTGGCGCCCTAATTGATAACATGAATACCTTGAGTGACGATCTTGCCAAGCTCTTAACCAATATCAGCCAAAATGCCCATTCATTGGACAGCTCAGCCACCCAAACCAATGAGCAAGGTCAGCGCATCGCCAATGCCGCAACGGCGCAAATCAGTCGAGTCGATGAAACGAAAGCCTTAGCAGAACAGATGTTTACTAGCTCAAATCTAGTGACAGAACAGGCCAGTGAGTCGGCGAGACAAATCAGTCAAGCCTCGAAATACGGTAATCAAGTGAAGCAAATTGCCGATGATAATCGCAATAAAATTGCCGAACTGAGCGCCCGTTTAAGTAGCTCAGTTGAAGTCATGTCTCGCTTGAGCATTCAAAGCGATAATATTGGCAGCATTTTAACCACCATTAGCAGCATTGCCGAACAAACCAATTTGCTGGCACTGAACGCCGCCATTGAAGCCGCCAGAGCGGGGGAACATGGTCGTGGTTTTGCCGTCGTAGCCGATGAAGTGCGATCACTTGCCTCACGCACCCAAGCCGCCACCGCCGAAATTCAAACCATGATCACGGCCCTGCAAAAAGAAACGTCCACGGCAGCCGATGCAATTACTACGGGGCAAAATCAAGCAAATGAGTGTGTCGGACAAAGCCAAACCCTGCAGGATGCTATCGCTCACATAGAAAGCACCTTACATACCCTCAATAAAATGAGTCTAGAGATCACCCACGCCGCCCACGAGCAGTTAGATTACAGCCAACGGATTGAGTCGAGCATGAGTGAGGCGGCACAATCTGCAGACCAAAATGCCAATGAAGCCATGGACATGGCCAAACGCAGCAACGAAGTCACTCTGCTTGCCCATTCACTCACCAGCTCAGTGGAGCGGTTTAAACTGTAGAGGTGATGGGACCTAGGTTCTAGATTCTAGGCATATTCCATCAGGAATTCATCGAGTTGTTCGTTGGCAATTTCAATTTCGTCACCTTCGAACTGGGCGATATGAAACATACCCTCACCTTCGTTAGTCACAGGGATATTACTTATTCCTATGATAATACCGTCGGTTGGCGCGCGAATGGCCACACTGTCACCGCCGTGGGGACTAACGATATGGGCAATGATATAACCCTTAGTCACCCGCTGGCCAAGTTTAAGCTTCATATTCACTAAACCATCGGATTCACTGCGAACCCAATAACTGCGAATAGCACTGACACTCGCGCCTTTGTTACTCACTCGCCCTTTAAGCATATCTAAACTGCGCATCACATTGAGCACACCTTTGAGGCCAGATTTTATCGACAACTCGCTAAAACGTAACGCCTCTCCAGCCTCATATAAAATACAAGGAATGCCCTGTTGATTAGCATAACCTCGCATAGAAACACTGCGCGCTTTAGAATGCATAATAAGCGGCGCACCAAAGGCATTCGCCATGGCGAGCATAGTCTCATCATTAGTATCACAGCGAATTTGCGGCAAATTATCCCTATGGACGGCCCCAGTATGTAAATCAATCACATGGGTTGCATGAACTAATAACTGAGTGGCAAACAGATTAGCTAAACGGCTTGCGAGCGCCCCTTTACTAGAACCAGGAAAGCAACGATTTAAATCGCGCCGATCGGGTAAATAACGGGATTGCTGAATAAAACCAAACACATTCACTATTGGCACCACAATTAACGTGCCCGTCAGATTCTTGGGATTCACTCTGGCTAATAAACGCCGACAAATTTCGATACCATTGAGTTCATCCCCATGAATGGCGGCACAAACCAGTAAAGTCGGGCCAGGTTTGGCTCCGTGAAACACTTCCACATGAATATCGAGTTGCGTATCGGTATACAACTTAGCGGCAGGCAGCTTGATCCCTAATTGCGTCCCAGCTGTGACTCGTTTTCCCGCTAATTCAAATGCTTCACGTCTTTTTACCATGGCAACTCCCTTGTTCTATCAAATGTTATCCCGCGCGGTTGGCTCATGTTTACCGCATTTTTGCCAAAATGATCCGCTATTACATATCAGCCGACTTTAAAGACTAAAGTGGGATTTTAAACGAATTATTGCGGCTCAAATTGGTTCAGCCAAGATTTTAAAATCTGCAGTAACACAGGCCTATCTTCAGCACTCACGCCCGCGAACAACGCACTTTGACATTGAATATGCTGAGGTAATGCCTTATCAATGAGCGACTTACCCTCGGCAGTTAACGAGACATGGACGGCGCGGCGATCTTCCTTACTGTGCTCCCGCTCAATCAGCCCCTTATTTTCGAGTCTGTCTAAACGACTGGTCATAGCGCCAGAACTTAGCATCATGCTCTGATAAAGTTGCGAAGGCGAGAGTGTGAACGGCTCTCCCGAGCGCCTTAACGTCGCGAGCACATCGAACTCCCCCTGACCTAAGCCAAATTCGGCGTGGCATTGCAGCAGTACCACTTCGATATATTTCGTTAAACGAGCGATTCGCCCGAGCACAGCCATAGGGATCAAATCCTCAGTAACCCCTTGCTGTTGCCACTGTTCAACAATTCTATCGAGGCCATCTTCTTTAGTATTCGAATCCGCTTTCTTTTTATCCGTAGAACTCGCGTTAGTATCCGCAGGACTGGCATTAGTTAGCGTCATTTTAGCTGTCATAGGTTTATCTCAATATAAAGATTCTTTACATCATTCTTTACATCTTAGTCATTTTCTCGCAGAATTAAAATATCTTTATATCAAGATACATCTGAAAGAGATTCTTTTTGAATTGTAGTGATGTGGTTTCAACCTACTGTTGTTGAAAGGAAATCATCATGAGTATGCTAAATGCTGCTACAAATCACTTTTTCAGCAAATCAAACTCAGCTTATTTTTGGAGACAATCCATGCGATCCCCCCTGACAGAGAAAGTGAATTTATTGCTGCTCGGACTCGCGTTCATCCTTATTGGTCTAAATCTACGGCCCATTCTCGCCTCCGTTGGGCCTTTACTGCCCAGCATACAAAAGGATATCAGTTTAAGTTTTACCTTAGCGTCTATGCTGACATTGCTGCCTGTGCTCGCCATGGGACTGGGTTGTTTTGCAGGCTTTAGTATCGCCAAACGCTTAGGATTCAATACCGTAATGACAGGATCATTGCTACTGCTGATCGCCGCTACTGCAATGCGCTTCTGGGCGATAGATGCCAATTGGCTTATCTGCTCGGCATTACTGGCAGGGGTCGCAATCGCCCTCATTCAAACCATCATGCCCGCCATGATTAAGCTTAATTTCGGTGAACGGGTCCCCTTAATGATGGGGCTTTACGTCACCGCCATTATGGGCGGCGCCGCATTAGCGGCGAGCAGTGCGCCTTTTATCGGGATGAACTTAGGTTGGCGCGCGGGTCTAGGTCATTGGACTTGGCTAGGCATATTCGCACTCGTGCTGTGGCTCCTGATTAAACATAAAGCTGCACTACCGAGCCAAGCAAAAGAGCAAGCTTTGCAGCTTAACTTTTGGCGTTTTCGTCGCAGTTGGCTATTGGCGATATTTTTTGCATTAGGCACAAGTTGTTATGTCTGCGTACTTGCATGGTTAGCCCCCTACGCGGTCGAGCTAGGTTATAGCCAAACTCAATCTGGATTAGTGTTAGGTTTTTTAACCAGCATGGAAGTGATCGCGGGCTTAGTGTTTCCTTGGCTTGCCAGCAAGTCGACGGACAGACGCGCCATCATAGCCCTACTCTGCTTGCTACAACTCATTGGCTTTATGGGACTGGCACTCGCCCCTCAAGTATCGCTATTTTTATGGGCGGGACTTGCAGGATTAGGTATTGGCGGGATTTTTCCACTCGGGCTGATTGTCACTATGGATCATCAACAGAATCCTATGTTAGCAGGTAAATTAACCGCCTTCGTGCAGGGTGTGGGATATACCATAGCGGCTATCTCGCCTTGGATTGCCGGATTAATTCGCGATAATTTCAACAGCTTTAACAGTGCTTGGTTATTACTCGGTGGCTTAAGTGTGATCACGTGGATATTATCTTGGCAATTTAATCCGCAGGGCTATGCACGCCAATATCAAATCACCCGCTGCGTATCTTAACTACCTAACTCAACATAAAAAAACCACCATGTCGGCTAACGATCATGGCGGTTTTTATTGTGTTGAGCTAAATAAATCGCGCTCACACTAAGCGAAACTTAAGACTTTTTAACGAAGCACGTCAGAATCACAATACGAGTACCGTTAACGCGGCCTTCGATATGCTCTGGGTTGTTGGTCAAAGCAATGTTACGCACAGCTGTGCCACGCTTAGCTACAAAGCTAGTGCCTTTCACGTTTAAGTCTTTGATGATGACCACAGTATCGCCAGCATTGAGCACTGCACCATTACTGTCTAACGTTGGCGTAGCATCGTCACCTGCTGCGGCAACTTCGGCATCACCCCACGCTTTTAAATCGTCTTCAAGATAAAGCATATCCAGCAAATCTTGCGCCCAGCTTTCGCCATTTAAGCGCTTAAGCATACGATATGACATCACTTGAACTGCCGGTACAGGACTCCACATGCTGTCATTCAGACAACGCCAGTGGTTCATGTCCATGGTATCCGGTGCCGCAATTTGGCCACTGCAGGTTTCACAAATCATGATCTCATTGTCACGGCCATCGGAGGCTGGCAGATCATAAATAGAGAGTTCAAGCTCGCTGCCACACAGTTCACACTTGCCGCCACAGCGACTTAGCAATTCATTTTCAGTCATTTTTCTGTTCTATATGCCTAGTAAAACGTGGATTATGCCATAAACTGGCATTTTTCGGCAGGGGGCTGAGGCAATATAACCCTATTTTTTATGAGCTATATATGCCTAGTCCACACAGCCTTGGTGATTAGTCTTTAAAATTCATAGGCTAAACTCAAACGAACATCACGCCCTGCGGCGGGTATCCCATCGGAGAGAAACGGCACCACTTGCAGATCCGTAAGATTTTTTACCATCAAACGCACACTTAATCCCTTTAAGATGGCTTGAGGTTCATAGGCGAGATACACATTCTGTAGGAAATAATTCTCGCTTGGCGACTCGGCATTAAAGATATCACCGTGGGGAACATTGGTTTGCGCATCATACCAAGCGCCCTGCCAAGCGATAGAAATGTCATCTGTGATATACATGCCTAAACGCAAACGAATATCGAGCGGGGCTATGTTAGCTAAATATTCATCGTCATCTTGGCTGTCTCTGAGTGACCCATTGTGCTGTCCTTGCAGCCATGAAACCGCAAGATCACTGAACACATCTTGATAGCGATATTGGGCTTCAAAATCGGCACCGTAAATATGGTAACCATCAAGATTTGTATAACCACTTTGAATTAACTGGGTTTTATCAGACTTAGCTCCGCGGCGCTGGGCAATATCATCACGACCTAAATTGGCAAACAGGGTGATTTGCGTCGACAAAGCATCCTCATTGGCAAGTACATGCTGATGCTGCGTCATTAGGCCTAATTTGAAGGCATGTAAGCGTTCGACATCAATGTCGCGACTCGTGCCGGTAATGCTGGCTTTAGCGTATTGCACGGCATAAATCTCATCCACCACAGGGGCTTGCAAGCTATAAGCGTAATCAAAGTTTAACCGAGCGTGATTTGTCAGTTGATAATCTATGCCTAATCTGGGTGAGAACCCCGAATGATGGGTTGAGCTATAGTCATGGCCCGCAGCAATATCATTGTAATCTGGTGCAATATTTGGTCGACCTATGCTGTAGATAAAGTCATATCGCAGCGAGGGAGTCACAGTTAAGTCATTAGTAAGATGAATTGCATCGCGAATATAGGCAGCATAGGTATCTTGACGGCCTTCAGGTTGGTAGTAAGGTGTGTACCAGCCAAAGTTTTTCTCGGGATTTGTTTCATAACTTTTGTTAAACACGAGCGAAGTGCGGTCGAGACTACGGTACTGTAATCCTGTGGTGATCTCATGGTCACCAATCAAGCTCAAGTTGTTAATATCAATGTAGTCACGTTTATAGTCTAGCCAAGATTCGTGACCGAAGTTGCCTACGGAAACCGTCATTTTCTCCCACGCGATATCGGGTCTTACCCAGTGGCGTGCATTCGCCGAATGGGAAATCACCACTTGGGTATCGATCAGGGGATTACTCGGCGAATAGCGATAATTTGCCGACCAAGTGTTGTCTTCATAGGTGTTGTAGGCGGTTGTGGCATACAGAGCCTGCTCGTAGGAACCGTACTTTTTGATGTTGTAGTCTGAAATTGCAGGCATAGGGCCACGGCGGTTAGCCCAAGGTTTGCGGCCCTCATCAAGATAATGGGTCACGCTCAAGGCTAATTGGTGATCGCCCTGCGCATAATCCATCTTACCTAGGTAGTTATCTTGCTCATAGCCCGAATATTCAAACTCTTCACCATTGGCTAAAGTGACATCCCCCGCATCGCGACGCGTAAGATGCAGCAAGCCAGATAGATGTGAATTCACGCGGCCATAAACGGTCCCCGTATAACCCATAGCGTCATTATTGCTGGCGTAGCTGGTTTTGACTCGAGCGCCAAGGGATTGATCATATTTAAGAAAATCATCGGCCGATTTAGTGACCACATACATGGCACCACCAAAACCGCCATTGCCCGAGCGCACATCATGGGCACCTTTAATCACTTCCACTCGCTTGATGAGATCAGGATCGAGGAAAAATGATCCGTAACGATACTGCTCAAATCCCACCGGAGCATTATCCACATAAACGTTAAAATCTTCCGTCTCGCCAAAGCCCCAAATATTAATCCGCTCACCGCCACTGCGGGTACCGCCATCGATATGCGCCCCCGCCATATCATCGATCACTTCGGCGAAAGTTGTCGCCTGCATCTCCTCGATTTGTTCCATGGAAATAATCGCTTCACCGGGTTTAGCGACTGTGATGGCCCTGCGATATTGCTGCCCATGAACCTGCAGGATCTCAATCGGCTCAACCTTAGGCTCGCCCAATACCTCAGCGGCGTACAACGGCATTGAGGGCAATATACATAATCCCATAAGCGACAGATTTCTATTCGCTTTCCACTTATCACACTTAGGCAGGCAACCCATTCAACGTCATCCTATTAACAAACCAATCTAAAAATAGGGCGGCATTATAGGCACTAACGAACAAGATAAGAATAGTTCTCACTTAGCTTTACGTGTAAATAACCGACTTATTGAAAACAAGGTAGAAGCGGCACAATGCAAAAATTTAAGTGAAGATCTTGCCGAAGGATGGCAGTATTGACACCCAACTTGGCAGTCTTAACTATCGTGTTTTAACTATAGTGTCTTAACTATCGTGAGTAAGAACGAGCGGGCGATACGGGAGGATATGTCAGCACAACTCACCTTGCTCCTCAATCGGCATTAATACTGCTTATGCTCGGTTTATCTGCATTAATAAGGTTCCCTGATAATGGCCACTCTAACAACTAAAATCCCTATTGCGACTGGTGCAACGTTCAGCGCTGCGAGCCTGCAATTTTTAAATCAACTGGCACAAAACAACTCCCGCGACTGGTTTAAAGCCCATCAGGCGGAATACGAAGAAACAGTGCGAACGCCTGCGCTGCAGTTTATCGAACAAATGCAGCCCAGTATTCTCGCCCTCTCACCTAGGCTCACTGCCGTACCAAAAAAAGTCGGCGGCAGCTTGATGCGTCCCCAGCGAGACAGCCGTTTTAGCAAAGATAAAACACCCTATAAAACCAATGTTGGCATTCAATTTCGCCATTTTCAGGGCAAAGACGTGCATGCGCCGGGACTATATTTACACATTGCCGAAGATGGCTGTTTTATTGCAGCAGGGATTTGGCACCCAGAATCGAAAGCCTTAAATGCCATTCGCACTTGCATCGATGAGAATCCCAACGGCTATAAAAAGGCGCTACAAACCTTACAAAGTCATGGATTTAATATGGATGGCGATAGCTTAACTCGACCACCAAAGGGATTTGATAAAAACCACCCTATGCTGATAGAGCTAAAACGAAAAGATTTTATCGCAGTTAAAAATATCGCCTTTGAGGAACTCTGCCGCCCAGATGCAGCCAGTTTTTGTGCCGAGCAGTTTGCACACTGCACTCAACTGATGGCCTATCTGTGTTTTGCGCTGGACTTGGACTTTTAGAAATAGCTTTTAAAAATAAACTTTTAAAAAATAGATTTCTAAAAAACATGGCCTAGGCAAAAAACTAGGCCAATCAAACTATGTCATTTGCAGTTATGCCGTCTGATTAGCACTCAAACTACGTAAATAGTCTTGCAATACAACAAACGCATTGTCTAACAACTCATATTCGCCCGCCTTGCCTAACACTCTAATCCCTTGTAATTGCAGCACTAAAAAAGCAGCAACTTGATGTGGTTGCACATGGGCTAATAGCTCTCCACGCGCTTGGCAAACTTGTAACACTTGGGTGAATGAGGTCTGTAATCGACAAAATAATCGCTGACATTCCTGCAGCACACTTTCATCGTTAAGGCTCTTTTCGAGCACAGCATTTTGCATAAAACAGCCATACTTTTGCTCCCGCTGCAAAGCAACAAAGCGCGCTAAATAAGCTTCTATTTCAGCTAAGCCCGCTTTTTCATGCAGCAAAGTATCTGAGGCACCAAAAGAGTAGTTATCAAGGTAGAAACTGAGGCACTCGCGATAAAGATTCTGCTTGTCGCCGAAACTGTTATAGAGACTAAATCGATTAATGCCTAAATGGCCGACGAGATCGGAAATCGAGGTTTCGGCAAAGCCCTTTTGCCAAAAAAGCTCCATCGCCAATATGAGTTTTTCTTGCCGATCAAAATTACAACTCCGTGCCATAGCCTTCGACCTAATCTCTTGAATACGCGTTCACGTTCAGCTTCACCATTCCTCTTTACTACAGAAAGTTGAGGAGAAAACATTCTTGACTGATCGTTTAGATATGGCGTAAATTCTAACCTAACCGATCGTTCCGTTAAAGCCTTATATGCTCAAATCGAGCATAAAGCACTGATAAAAACTAAAGGACTTTAGATGAAACTCTACGAATTAGCTCCGACTCCCAGCGCACGCCGCGTCAGTATTTTTCTTGCGGAAAAAGGCATAGAAGTGCCAAGAGTGAACGTCGATATCCGTGGAGGGGATAATTTAAGCGCTGAGTTTAAAGCCAAAAGTGTAAATGGCCGCATTCCACTGCTCGAACTCGATGATGGCAGCTACCTGTGTGAATCTGTTGCCATTTGCCGCTATTTAGACGAAATCCACCCGAGTGAACGTTCACTGTTTGGCAATACGCCACTTGAGCGCGCCAAAGTAGAAATGTGGCAACGTATCATAGAGTTACAAGGATTAATGGTTGGGTTTCAAGCCTTTCGTAATTTAAGCGGCGTCTATAAAGACAGGGAAAATTGTGTCGAGTCTTGGGGCGCAGAATCACGCCAAAGGGTCATTGACTTCCTACCAACCTTAGACCAACAATTGAGCAAGTCACCCTTTGTGGCAGGCGATGCATTCAGCATTGCCGATATTTCGGCTTACGTTTTTATCAGCTTTATTAAGAATTTAGATATTGAAGTCACTGACAGCTTGCCGCATCTCAAGGCTTGGTTCAACACTATGGCGCAGCGTCCTGCCATAGTATCGTTAACCCCTAAAAAATAGCGGCGCTAATGCCTGATAATGAATATTCATGGGCACTAAAGTGAGTAGCTATAAGCGTTATAACCTAAAGGAATTATCATGATAGATTTATACACAGCCGCGACCCCTAACGGTTTTAAAATTTCCATCGCACTGGAAGAAATGGGACTTGAATATCGCGTCCACAAATTAGATTTCAGCACCAATGAGCAAAAACAGCCCGAGTTTATTGCCATCAATCCCAATGGTCGCATTCCCGCCATTATCGACCGCGATAACGCGGATTTTGTGGTATTCGAATCGGGTGCGATTCTGCTGTATCTCGCCGAAAAAACAGGTAAATTCCTGCCAGCCGATCCTAAAAAACGCTCGCAGGTGATCCAATGGTTAATGTTCCAGATGAGCGGCGTCGGTCCCATGATGGGACAAGCCAACGTATTCTTTAGGTACTTCCCTGAAAAAATCCCCGCAGCCATTGACCGTTATCAAAAAGAAGGTCGACGTTTATTCGAGGTTATGAATACTCAACTAGCTACAAATCAATACCTTGCTGGTGACGAATACACGATTGCCGACATCGCAACTTGGCCTTGGGTGCGGATCCACGAGTGGAGCGGCATCAATATGGAAGGTCTGACACATTTGCAACGTTGGTTAGATGAGTTAGCGCTCAGACCTGCGTGCCAAAAAGGCATAATCACGCCGCCACCGGTGGAAATGAGCGATGAAGAACGGGCTAAGCAAATCCAAAAAATGGTGACGAAATAATCACCTTCCAAGCGGTAATTGAGTGATAGTCTGCAAATAACCCTTTGGTACTGAATGCACTATGAGTCTCAGTGACTCAACCACAAAAAGCCCCGCAAGTTGATGCGACTTTGGGGCTTTTTTTCTGCCTGTTATCGGGCAAAACTGCTACACTCTGCGCCACTTATTTTTCCCCTCTGTTACAGTTATGCCTCCTACATAAGGCGCAGCCACAGAGAGCATAATTCAGGCTAAATTTATGGGTAATCCAAGCAGCTTCTCTTCCGGTAAAGCATCCAACTCAAACACATCGTCAGCATTAAATGCAGAGGCAAGCACCCCAGCGCAAAAACGCGCGCTCAGTTACGCCAGTACAATTAAGCAATTATTCGATGAAATTCAAAGCAGTAAAATGCCCGCAGACCGTATTCTGGCAAATTACTTTAGAGAACATAAAAAACACGGCTCGAAGGATCGTAAAGTCATCCGTGAATCTTTGTTTAGTCTATTTCGTTGGTGGGGTTGGTTTCAGCGAATAGGCGATCAACAAGAATCAGCGACTTATTTTGCCAGCCTAAGCGCCAGTGCGTTATTGGAAGCCCATGCCTGGCAAGATATCGCCACTGCTTGGCATGAGTTATCGCAATCGCCTATCGATTATCAACAGGCTCAAGCACTTGCCGTTGACAGTCTCGACGACAAACTCACGCTAATGCAGCATTTATTTCCCGCGACTGAATTTAAACCACAGGATTTATTACCCGACTGGTTCTGGCAAGTGTGCCCTATAGATGCGGCGCAGCAAACGCAATTAATTGCTGCTATGTCCAGTCGCCCGCCGATTTGGGGCCGCGCACAGGGGATCACTAGCCAAGATGTGGCGACACAACTGCAAGCGATAGGTATCGATGCTAGTTATGGTCATTACTTTAACGATGCCATTAACCTTGGCAGCAAGAGTATGAATCTTAATGAAATCGCCCTGTATAAAGACGGTAACATCGAGATCCAAGATTTGGCTTCACAGGTCATAGGGCAAATTTGCGCGCCAGAACCCGATGCCCATTGGTGGGATGCCTGCAGTGGTGCAGGCGGCAAAACCCTGCAGCTACGCTCTTTGATGTTGACTAAGGCTGCTGATAATAAAACACCCTCTACGGGCAGCATTATATCGTCAGATATTCGCTCCAATGCCCTAGAAGAACTGACTAAACGTGCCCAAAGAGCCCACTTTAACGGCATTAGCGTGGCCCGTTGGAAGAGCGATGCCCTGCCGGTACCAGCGGATCATTTCGACGGTGTGTTAGTCGATGCCCCGTGCAGTTGCACTGGCACTTGGCGACGTAATCCCGATATGCGTTGGTTGGATGGTGTTGAAGCCGTGGCAGATAAAGCCGCGTTACAGCTCGATATTTTAAGCCGTAGTAGCCACGCAGTTAAAGCGGACGGCATCCTCGTTTACGCCACATGTTCCTTGTCGCCGCTCGAGAACCAAGACGTGGTGACGGCGTTTTTACAGCAACATCCAGAATTCACGCTCACGCCAATACGCCATCCTTTTACGGGTGAACAAACAGAAATGTTGACCGTATGGCCCTTTGAAGCGAATAGTGATGGTATGTTTGTCGCGCGTATGCTGCGCAGCAAGTAACACTAACTCATTATTTTGTATCAAAACTTGGCGCCTTTCATTCTGGGCGCCAGTTTCAATCATATAATATAATTTCTGATGATAATTACACTTACCCTTTAATTATCATAAGGATAATCCACACATTCCCCATTAAAATCTCAGATACGGCCATTTCAGTGGCAAGATATAGCCTTTGGACAAAACTTTTCACCATCAGTGATGAAATATTTCGCTTTAGCTTCATCTCACCTTTGGGTAAAAAGATCGGGTGCTGCGAATGGCACAGGTATTTTTGGAATTTTGACCATGTCACACTCCTATGAATTTGACGACGATGATGCGCCATGGGGCGATAACGTCAAAGGTAAGCAAAAGAATAAACGCGTGAAACAGCGCCGCAGGGATACTAAGCGACGTTACTCGGACGATAATACAGAGGTGGATTTCTACCAAAATAAATCGAAGTAACTGAATCTAAGTACCCTAGCCCACGGGTTTGTTTAACGAATTCGTTCAGCGCTAAGCCTGCCAAATCTGAGCAAGTTGGATAATATCCAACTTGCTACTCAACCCCCTTATCCCCTCTCAAATTCTTAAAAATTCAATTGTAAAATCAATGGGCTTAATGGCTTATTTGCCCTATGCTTTTTGGGTTATGACTCCCAAGCCATTGGACTTACACTGAAATTTAAGGATGAACACCATGGAAAAACAGCGCCCCGACTTTATTTATCCCCAAGGCAGTATGTTGATGCACTCGCCCTTAGTGCTAAATAAAGCCGATATGTACGGTTTTTTTCTTAAGGGGAAACGGGAAAACCTGCAACGCTCTATCGATAAAACCCTGAATCAAGTTGCCGGCAGCGCAATGTATTTTAAGGTGCTGTCTCCCTACGTACTGACAACCTTCACTCAAATTGAAAAAGCATATTCCGCTTATCCAGAGGACAGAGCTAAGGGCTGGATCCAAGAAACGGACATCATCACTTGGATCATGGTCGGGCGCCAAGATAGCAGCGACAGTAAACAAATCAGCCAAGTGTATTTTCAGCCACTACACATTTGGGTGAACGATGCCATGGCCTTGATTAATGGCAGAGAACTCTTTGGTTATCCTAAGTATTTATGTGAATACACTATGCCAGCGGTTGGCGAGCCTCTGACGCGATTATCCCTTGATACCAAAAGTTTTTTACATTTCTCACCCGAAACCGAACTTGCCCTGCATCCATTAATTGAAGTGAATTGCGATGCCAAACCCGAGGCACAGCTTTCAACCCTTGAAGCGATAGCTCAAACTTGGCAACTCTTTAAAGAACAAACCGATTTTATTCCAGAACTTGACCAGCTTGGCGAAGAGCAGCTATTTCATCTGTTATTTAAACCCGCTATCGATCAAGTATTTCTAAAACAGTTCCCCGACTCGTCAGGGCAAAAAGCCATTTATCAAGCCATCGTTGCCGCGCCAGCCCAAGTGAATAAAGTGCACAGTGTTGCCCTGCTAAAAAATGATTTTGTCGCGACCATTTTTGATAATGCCAGCTTTCCGTTAAAGGATACGCTCGGGGTCGAGATTGGTGAGCAGCACGTTTTACTCCCTTACCATGTGAACTTCGATTTTGAAGTGCCGCCCGGCGAGGTATTAGTCGATAACTCCGAAATCAAAAAACAGAAAATAGCCATTCTCGGTGGCGGTGTCGCGGCAATGACAGCAGCCTGTTATCTAACCGATAAACCCGGCTGGCAGAATCAATATGAGATTGATGTCTATCAACTCGGCTGGCGTATCGGTGGTAAAGGGGCTAGTGGCCGCAATGCCGCTATGGGACAGCGCATCGAAGAACATGGTTTACACATCTGGTTTGGTTTCTATCAAAACGCGTTTGCCTTAATGCGTAAAGCGTATGAGGAATTGGATAGGCCAGTAAACGCGCCGCTTGCAACTTTTTTTGATGCCTTTAAACCGCATAACTTCATCGTCTTACAGGAAGAAGTTGATGGCCGTTCTGTGAGTTGGCCAATCACTTTCCCAATGCTACCAGGCATCCCAGGTGATGGCACCGAAACCCTCACCTTCTGGAAAGTCGTTAAAGTCGCCTTTGCGTGGATCAAAGAATGGCTCAAAGACATGGATGACCTGCTCGATGCAGATGAAAATGCCATGGGAACACCTAAAAACTGGCTCGATAGCAGCTGGTTTGAACGCTTAAAAGATAAGTTAGAGGATTCGGTCGAAGATGCCAAAGAATCACTCGACGCGCTCGGTGATAAGCTTGAATGCCATTTTAATCAAATGATTGGCCGCGAGTGCGATGAGCATGTACACAGTGAAAGTGACGATGGTTTTGTAGAATCAGCTGTCGATGCCCTGCATCAAAGACTCGTGAAACGTTTTAGCGGACATTTAGATAATAATGACGAACTGCGCCACTTATATATAGCCGCCGATCTGGGCCTCACGATCCTCAAGGGCATGTTTGCCGACGATGTATTTGAAAAAGGCTTTGATGCCATCAATGGCTATGATTATCGCGAATGGTTAACCAAACATGGTGCAAGCCTTAAGTATACAGTCGACAGTGCGCCAGTGCGTGGTTTTTACGACTTAGTGTTTGCCTATGAGAAAGGGAACTTCGACAAACCCAATGTCGAAGCGGGCACAATTATCCGCGCTATGCTGCGTATTGCCCTGTGCTATCAAGGTGGCGTGATGTGGAAAATGCAGGCGGGTATGGGTGATGTTGTGTTTACACCTTTTTACGAAGTGCTCAAACGCCGCGGAGTCAACTTCCACTACTTCAATCGCATCGATAATCTCGAATGCCGTAATCAAAGCGTTCAAGCGATTGAGATCACTGAGCAAGTAGCTCTGGCGCCGACTGTCGCAAACTATGCTCCTTTAGTCGATGTGAAAGGTCTCGCTTGCTGGCCGAGTACGCCCAATTATGAGCAACTTGAGCCTGAACAAGCTGCACTGCTTAAAGCCCATAATATCAATCTTGAACACTTCTGGAGCGATTGGGACAGCGTGTATGAAACTCACTTTGGCAAAGCACTGCCGAAAAAGCGCTTAGTCAAAGGTGTGGATTTCGACAAAGTCATCTTCGGTCTTTCCATCGGTTCTGTGCCCCATGTGGCGAGTGAAGTGATGGCACAAAGCCCAGCCCTCAAACTTTGCGTTGATAAGGTGCAAACCGTTGCCACTCAAGCCTATCAACTGTGGATGAACCAAGATCTTAATGGAATAGGCTGGCCAAATTATTCTGAAGATGGCGAGGAGCCAGTATTATCGGGCTTCACTGAACCCTACGATACTTGGGCATCGATGAACCAACTGCTAGACAAAGAAGATTGGCGCGGTTTAGAACCTAAAAACGCCAGCTACTTTTGCTCGGCATTACCTGTCGAAGCCTATCCGCCAAGCTCGGATGTGGATTTCCAACAACGGAAAACCTTAGAAGCTAAAGCCGGTGCTATCCACCAGCTCAATACCGAAATCCATAAACTTTGGCAAAATGTCGGTGATAGCTTCCCTTGGGAATGGCTTCACGATGAACAAGACCGCCAAGGCGTTGCCCGCTTCGATAGCCAATATTGGCGCGCGAACGTAGACCCATCCGAACGTTATGTGCTGTCGGTTAAGGAAAGCTCGCAGTATCGCATCACAACAGATGGCACAGGGATAGATAACTTGTATATGACGGGCGATTGGATAAAAACAGGCCTTAATGCGGGCTGCGTCGAAGCGGCGACGATGGCAGGAATGCACACTTCAAAAGCGATATCGGGTCATCCTGCAGTGATTAAGGGCGAAAAAGACTTCTAAGCTCGTCCTTAAATCTAGCTAAGTCGCAAACTTGGACACTGCTCAATCCAAGCAAGATGAAGCTAATAAATCTAAGATAAAAACATAAACGGCGCAGATAAATTCTGCGCCATTTATGTTTTCTAATGCTCTACTTAAACCATTACTTTAAGTTTTTCAATAACTAGCTTAAATGTAGCCTCACATCGACACCGCGAGTATCTGCATACTCTTGACGACGCTTATCCATACGCGATTGATATAAGTGAGTGTCAGCAGAACGCAACCACTCATGGGGATCTGCGACCTCAGTGTTTAACGACATCCCAAAACTACACTGGCAATCTTTAAAACCATGGCTTGCTAATTCTTCACCTAAGCCACTCAAAGCACTCTGTAATAACTGGATACCAACAGAAGGCGTCACAATCACAAACTCGTCACCACTAATACGATAAACCTTCATGTGCGCTAAGTCTGTTGCTTGCAATAACTGCACTATCAACAGCAATAATCTATCGCCTTCTTGATGGCCGAGTGTTTCATTGACACTTTTCAGACTATCGATATTCAATAGTGCTAACGCCATCGGTTGCACGACTTTATCGGCAAATCCTAATTGTGAGTTCATATATTCGTCAAAAGCATAACGATTACCGACTCGCGTTAATCCATCTAAACGTGCCTTTTCCCATGCAATCGCTAACTCTTCAATATGCGCCTTACGTTCCTCAGCAAGTAATTTCAGCTTATTCGCTAACGCTAAGGACAGTAATAACGCATCAGCCGTACCGCCCATCAGTGTCGCCAGCTCAGCATGTTCGATAAAATCAGGGGTTAACCCCATATTTCCGGGTAAAATAATCACCGCAGGCAACAGCAAGCAAGTAAAGGCAAGAATAAAATAACGCGCAGGAGCAAAGCCTTTCATCAAGCACACATTACCGCAAGTAATCGCTAAAGCAATCCATAGCATAATCAGTACAGAGGCAATAATTGCCGTATAGGATAACAACCAAATACTGGTCGGCAGAGCCACAATGCAGGCAAACATTAAATACTGACTAAGACGCCACAGCCGCGGAGAGTAACTAGGTAACTGCAGGAAGTGCTTGTAAAACATGATATTAAAAATGGGCAAACTGATGAAAAACAGATGATGCAACTCGAGGTAATGGAAATTAAATAAGTGTGCAGGCAAATGGAAAGTCAGTGCCCAGCCACCAAAATAGGCAAATACGTAAAGACCATAGTAGAGAAACGCTTTATCAAGAATAGAGATATAAATCAAAATATTATATAAAGCGATAAACAATAATCCGCCTAAACACAGCAGCACTGCCATTGCGAGACGGTCAGACATCAGTTGATGATCCGCCACACTTTGCAATGCTATCTCAGGGGGAGATGAGTAATAACGGCTACTCAGCTTCACCACCAACCAATAATCCGTGCCCATATTCAAGGTGACCTTACGGCCATAATCGAATAAAAACTGGTATGGAGCAGTGTAGCCACTGTGGGCATGTTGTACGCTGCCGTCACTGCCGAGTATCCAATAATCTACGGATTCAATAATCGAATTACTTGCATCCACTACCCAGTTTGATTGACGTTGATTGACCATCACAGGTGTAATCATCCAATAATCGCCACCGGTTAAGCTGACCGAACTAGCTTCGTCGAGTTGTCCCATCCAATGGGGCACGGTTTCAAACCGCTCAGGAGGCTGTTGATCCGCTTTAGCATGGAACAAATACGGGGAGTCCAACGCAATTTCAGCGCTTAATACAGAGGGACTTAATGTCCACAAGAAAAGTAAAAAACACCAAAATAGAGTTTGTTTAAGTTTGTTCATCGGCTTATTTAGTTAAAGGGCCATAGATCATTTTTACAGCTATGAAGAAAATGCTAATGCTGTCAATCTTAGTCGATAGTTGGATTTGTAGGTTAACTTTATGGCTACATTTAGTTTTTTACAATCAGTTAGGCTAAATTAGTCGGATATACCATGCCTTATGATGCTATTTTAGTCTCAAAGTCCAAACTGCGGCATGAAATTCAAGATACACCTTAATACTGACTTATTTTTGCTGGGATCCTATGCAGCCTCTATTGATGATTTTAGCCGCACAACTACTGATTGCCAGCGGTAACCTATTGGTTAAGTTGCTTGAAACCAATGCGCCTGTTTTTCAACTGGTACTCTACAGGCAATTATTTGCCACCCTGCTTGTACTGCCTTTTGTGTGGCACTTACAGGGTAATCTTAAACTGAGTCCTTTTTACAAAGTGCATCTCGCCCGCGCGCTATTGATTGGACTGGGCAACGCCATTTTTATGCTCGCTATTCTGCATCTTCCGCTCGCAACAGTAACAGCGGTGATTTATACCTCACCCTTGTTACTGCTAGTACTATCGGCCATTTTTTTAAATGAACGAATTGGTTATCGACGCACAGTCGCAGGTCTTATCGGCTTTAGCGGTATTTTACTTATCAGTCAACCAACAGAATTTAACCTGTATATAGGTTTAGCCTTTTTCGGTGCCATGACATCAGCGTTGAATAGTTTGATTTTAAAGGCCTATTCGACCCATGAACATCCTTTTTCCATGCTCTTTTGGTCTAATGCCTTTGCGATGATATTTCTGATACCTGCGACCTTATACGAAGGCGCCGAATTTAGTTTACCAGTGGCGCAAGTGGGGCTGACTTTGGGACTATTTTACATTGCCATGACTTATCTCATCATCCATGCCTATCGACGTGCCGATGCGAGCCAAATGGCACCAGTAGAATATACAGGATTGATTTTTGCAGCCTTGTTAGGCTGGTGGATACTCGATGAAGAACTCAGCCTAGTGATTTTAATCGGTATTGGATTGGTCATTTTCTCATCCATATTGCCAAGCTACAGTGAGCTAAAGGCAAAATGGAAAAGCCGGCGAAGTTAACCTCGGCCGACTCTTTAATTCGACATCACGATCGCAATATAGCTAAATCAATATGCCTTGTGCTTAGAAACGGAATTTACCGCCAATATACACACCATCTTCGAAAGTAAAATTGCGGGCATCATCGTATTCGAAGGCAATCTTGCGGTAACCAACATAAAGTGCCATGTTTGGCGTTATACGGTATTGCACTTTTGAATCCAATTCATAATGACCATCAACATTGCCAAATGACAATACAGACGGTGCATAGTAAGCCGCAGCGTGCAGTGAAATATTGGGCCCCATTGATAGTGCATAACGACCACCAACAGAAACGGCACTGCCATTGGGTGAATAGTCAGACCAAAGCTGGCTTAACTGAGCACCGACCTCAAAGTGATGCACACCCGCATCATGGGTCATGTGCATTGCACCTTGAGCGATATGGCCGCCTTCATCCGCATAGATATAACCCAAAACTGCGTTAGTATCTTTGTTCAATTGCAGTTCTAACTCAGTTGAAACCACATCGTTGTTCAACCCAAGATTAAATTCTGACGCATTCACTTGCAGCGCTGCTGCACTCAATAATAAGACACTTGCTACTCTGAACTTAGCCATAAAAAAACACCTCAATAATGACTGTGGGTAATAGCCGCGGATCATACCGAATAAATAAAGAAAATCAGCCTATTTGCGTATAAAGAGGGATTATTTGCGAGGAATATACAAATGTAAAACAAGATAAAAACACATTAAGATCTAAGTCTTTTCACTTACAACACAATTAGACCGATGGGGTACGATCGCCAACTAAAGACTGCATTATCGCTTCAGCATCGACATTAACGCTTAAAGCTAAGTAATACCAACCCACAGTATTTCCCGTGCCACGGATACTCAAATAATTACGCCAAAACTGAAAACCAGCCTTCAATAAATTAGCTTGACTCGACGTGTTCTCGGCGCGAATAGTCGCATACAAAATCGACATTCCTAGGGCCTTTGCCACCTCAATCCGTTTATGAGTTAACCCTTGTGCTATGCCTTGACGTCGATAATGGGGCGATACCACCAGATAACCCAATTCACCGACAGTGCCTTTATCGACAGTGCCTTTACCGGCTTTTATCGCGGCGCAACCGACAATCTCACCCTCGATAGTTTTCGCTAAGATCACCGCACGGGAATCGAAAAAGACCTGATGCTCCAACGGATGAGCATTATCATCACGCCCATCAATTAATTGTGCCGCCAGCGCTAATTCTTCCGGCTTTTTACCTATAACAAACTGAATGTTATTCATATCCAGATTAAACCGTTAATGTTCCCAACATACGGTGAATGCACACCAAATTGCCGTGCATTCATCTTCCAAACTCACCCAAGAACCTACGCTACAGATATAACAACGTCGCCATACCTAAGAAAGTAAAGAAACCCACCACATCGGTCACAGTCGTTAAGATCACTGAACCCGATAACGCCGCATCTTGATTAAACTTCTGCAACACCATAGGCACTATCACCCCAGCAATAGCGGCAACGGCCATATTAATCAATATCGCACAGCCAATCACTATACCTATCGTCGCTTCACCGAACCACCAGCCAGAGACTAAACCTATCACTATCGCCCACAAAAATCCGTTAACTATGCCAATGCCGAGTTCGTTTTTCATTAGCGAAAACAAGTTACCCGCCGAAATCTGTCCCATGGCCATGCCACGGATCATTAGCGTTAGAGACTGGCTCCCCGCGATACCGCCCATAGAAGCGACAATCGGCATCAACACAGCTAATGCAACCACTTGCGATAGGACATTTTCAAATAAACCAATGGTCGCTGAGGCAAGGAAAGCCGTCAGTAAATTGATCCCAAGCCATACTGCACGGCGCTGAGCACCTTTCATAATAGGGGCGAACAAGTCGTCGGATTCATCCATACCCGCTGTTGCCATCAACTGCGCCTCATAATGCTCACGCACTAATGCCGTTGCGGTTCGTAGCGTCACTCGGCCGATTAACTCTCCGGACTCATCAATCACAGGCAATTCAATTTCGCGGCTGTGCTCTATCGCTTCGGCCGCTTCCAAAAGACTCGTATCGGCGGATAACGCACGGCAGTCCTCAGACAAAAGTGAAATCAATAACTCATCGGGATTATGTTTAAAAATATCATAACGACGAACAGTACCTTGATACTTATCCAGATCATCAACGATAAACAAATTGTCGTTACAATCGAGCTCTATACGGCGAAAGAAGCGCTGCGCTTGAGCAACTGTTGCCTTATCACTGAGCACCAACATTTGATGATCGGTATAACGCCCGATTTCATTCTCAGAGTACTGATCGTAGAGTTCGAATCGTTGTCGCTGACGCTCCCCCATCTGGGCCAAAGCGCGATCGGTAAAACTTTCAGGGAGATAATCACTCCACTCAATTAAATCTTCAGGGCTTAATTGCGCAAATAACAGATCCACTTCATTGTCAGGCATCCGCTTCAGGATCCCCATACGTGGATCGGCACGCATTAGGCTCAGCACAGTCACTCTGTCAGCAAATTCAACTTGCTGCCAACGCTCATAACGCTCATCCAAGGGCAAGGACTCAAGCGCTAAGGCTATGGTTCCAGGTTCTGAGTCATTCAGAATTTCACTAAACACTTCAGCCTGTTCTTCGCCTTCAACTTCAGTGAGTTGTTGAACTACTTGCCCCACATCCGCTTGCATGTTTGTTTCGTATTCTGCGTCATTTTCTATCACACAGATGCCCTTTTCTTTAGCCACAAAATTGCTGTAACTATATTGATAATTAAGTAAATTAGCAAACCCACAAAATAAATTGCGCGCAATTATATTGCTGAAAATTATTTTAAGGTTTATGCTGTTTGGCTAAGATCCTACGGAGGTGAACATGACTACGAATATATACAGCCAATCAGCAACAGACATTCAAGGCAACACGGTAAGCTTAGAGCAGTATCGGGGCAAAGTACTCTTAATCGTCAACACCGCCAGTGAATGTGGATTTACACCGCAATACAAAGGATTAGAAGCGCTATATCAAAAATACAAAGATCAAGGATTAGTGATTTTGGGCTTTCCTTGCAATCAATTTGGCGCCCAAGAAAAAGCCGATGAACAAGGCATTCAAGCCTTTTGTGAATTGAATTTTGGCGTGACGTTTCCGCTATTTTCTAAAATAGAAGTGAATGGCGAACATACGCATCCACTTTATCAATACCTTAAGAAAGCCGCTCCCGGCGTATTAGGCACTCAAGGTATTAAATGGAATTTCACTAAATTTTTAGTTAATCGCCAAGGCGAAGCAATCGAAAGATTTGCATCAACGACCAAACCCGAAGCATTAGAAAGTAAAATTGCTGCTTTGCTAAAATAATTTAATCACTATCTATTTGAAATCTTGCAATTTATAAAAATTTAGATTTATTTTAATTTTTTATGGAACTTTAACCGTACAAGGCCCCTCAAATGTATTGAACAGTGAATGTCTTTTTCATGTTCATCATCTCCCTGGGGCTTCTAGCGCAGTCCCCTTGACCTAGGAATAGGTCATTAGGCAACCATTAGGTTGCCTTTTTTTATCCCTTTATTTTATATGTAATATAAATGTAACAACTAAGTGTGGGCACTCAATATCTCTCAAAAACTTTTTTTGTCTTTTTTCTGATATCGGTGAACTTAATTAAAAATGGCGACTCTGAGTATAGGTAAGGATTAACGGATAAGATTAAATGCACCTTGAGAATGAAATATGTGAAGTCGCAGTTTCATGCACTCAAATGACACAGTTTCTGTTTTATCGCATTGAGTCGAATTGGTTGGTCGTTCATCATCATCTCCCTTTTGGGACGCAATAGAAAACACGCTAGCGCACTGAATTCTATTTGTATCCCGCACTGATTTCCTTGTGGCAACCTTAGGTTGCCATTTTTTTTACTCAAATTTCAACAAGCGCTAACGCTAGCTTATAGATTAATAAACTGACACGCGTTTAATTTTTTATCCCCATGATTTTAATGTAGAAAAAATGTAACACTTAAGTGTGAGTACTCAGTATTCCCCAGAAAAATGTCCCATAAAATCTTTTTTAAACTTTTTGGGATTTTTTTCTGATATCAGTGAACTTAATTAAAAATGGTGACTCTGAGTATAGGTAAGGATTAACAGATAAGATTAAATGCACCTTGAGAATGAAATATGTGAAGTCGCAGTTTCATACCCTCAAATGACACAGTTTCTGTTTTATCGCATTGAGTCGAATTGGTTGGTCGTTCATCATCATCTCCCTTTTGGGACACAATAGAAAACACGCTAGCGCATTGAATTCTATTTGTATCCCGCACTGATTTCTTTGTGGCAACCCATAGGTTGCCATTTTTTTTACCTAAATTTCTATAAGCTGAGTGATTTGTCCAATTGAACTTGAATCGAAGGATGATAGCCTGCACGAGCCTTTGTATAGATGTCTTTTAATTCAGAGTGATATCCCGCAATTTGTAACTCAGCATAGAGTGGCCGCACAAATTTACCGCGTCCAATACGCACTAAATAGGCACTTAATGCCGGCAACACAGGATCATAATGATTACGAATAGCGACTCGAAACCAATCACAGGCAATTTCTGCATTAGTCGATTGGGTTAATTGGAAGGTTTCATCCAGATCCATCAATTGAACTTGACTAACGACTTCAGGTAATTGGGTCAGAAAATATTGCCAATGGTGCACTCGCCAATCTTTAACACTTAATCTGCCCGCTGCTGTTCCCTGTAGAAAACACGCCAGCGCATCATCGACTTTATCTAAACTCATGGATGTTGGTCCGCAATAGCCCTTAGGTAAGCCTTCACCATAAATCCACGTTAATAGTTCAGCTTCAGTGATTTTATCTGCATGTAATTGCAGTAAAGTTTGTTTTGCGTACTCGACAAACACTTCAGTGGTAATGGCTTTAAACGCAAAATGATTCACATAAGTGAGTAAAAATTTATCAAATTCTACTCGCCCTAGCCTACGCTCTAAATCATGGACAAACATCGAAGCCTTATCATAAGTAAAACGATTAAAGGCAAGATTAGGATCGTCCTGCTGCACATTAGCGGGTAAAGTTTGCTTACCCGTAGGCAAAGACGCTATTTCTTCTTTTAAGCGACCAAACTCTATCACCCATTCTAATTCTGCCTGTTCTTTGCCGTAGACAGCCTCGACAATACGGTTAGTAAAATAGGTCGTGAAACCTTCGTTTAACCAGAGATCACGCCAAGTCGCATTACTGACCAGATTACCCGTCCAAGAATGCGCTAACTCATGGGCAACGGTTGACACTAAACTTTTATCACCAGCAATGAGCGTGGGCGTTAAAAAGGCTAAACGCGGATTTTCCATTCCACCGAATGGGAAACTCGGCGGCAAGATAATCATGTCATAGCGGCCCCATACGTAAGGACCTAACAATGACTCGGCAACGTCGAGCATATGTTCAGTATCTTCAAACTCTTTTGCGGCGGCCGCTAGCATGCTCGGCTCGGTATACACGCCGCATCTTGGACCTATCGCTTGAAAGGCAATATCACCCACAGCCAACGCCATTAAATGGGTCGGAATAGGCTGTTCCATCTCAAAGTGAAACACACCATTAAGTGGCGTATCGGGATGATTCATCGCACTCATAACGGCGCGCATGCCTTTGGGCACTTGCACCTTAGCATCAAAAGTGATCCGCGCCTTAGGCGTATCTTGTAATGGGATCCAACTGCGGGCATTGATCGGTTGCGATTGACTAAAGAGGTAAGGTAACTGTTTACCCGCGGTTTGCTCAGGCGCTAGCCACTGTAATCCTTGGGCGGACGGCGAGGTTTGATAGTGAATACAAACCTGCTTGCAAAGAAATGCAGGTAAAGTGATACACAATTTTTGCCCGAGGATGGGGTCAGCTTCATTAAGCACAAAGTCGAGCGGTGCTTCATCCATTTCTGTTAATGCATTCACCCCCTCTGTAGCATTAAAGCAAGTCACAGCAAGTATGGTTAGATCTCGACTATCAAGCCAAAGCTCTGTTACATCACACTCAAGAAAATCCAAGGACAGCGTCGCTTTAGCGAAAAGACGCTGCGCGTCAAAATCCACCATGACATCCAAAGAGACATGGGTCACTTGTACTTGTTCGGTATTCGCAAAAGAATGGTAATCTCGGGTTAAATCCCAAGGGGCTACATCAGCTAATGTACTCTTAGTTGGTTGCAACACTGTCGCCTCGATATTCAGTTTTGAGCGGTATGTTCTAAATAGTGAGTTATGAGTTACCTTGCTGTGGTGACGGGCTTGATAACTTATCACTAATCATTGGAAGGTATTATCGACTGCAAATTTACTCAGAGGCAAATCGTAACTGAGCTTTAAAGATCCTTAGGAACAAGTTTTTTGTAACAGTTCATCTTTAGGTGTAGGTACCGAGTTTGCAATAAGTTGTCCCTAGCTTGCTGGATTTATCGGTAGCCACAGTAGAAGCAGCTAAAATTGAGACGTGCAAACTTAGCAAAAATCGAGTCAGCCTCTTTTTATAAAAACAAAATGCAAAATTATTTAAAATATTTCGCACTTTCCCTGAACTAATTTGATGATGCTGAGTCAGATATTATGAACCGAATCTTTGTAATGAGTTTCTTCGTTCATCATCATTCTCCTTTAGATGGTTTCTAGCGCGACCGTCCCAAGATTCCGAATTGGAATTTACAGCAACCTACTTAGGTTGCTTTTTTTATGTCTTTAATTTGGTCTAAACCTGACATCATTACACATTTAAAACCACAAAAACAAAAAGGACCTCCTAAGAGGTCCTTGATTAACAAGCCGTTTGGCTTACAAGCGAATACCTACTTGCTCTAAATCTTTAGCAACTACGCTATTAGGCACTGGCACATAACCGTCTTTTTCTACCACTTGCTGACCTTGCTTAGACAACACATAACGCAGGAATTCTTTTTCCATTGGTGCTAAGTCTTTGTTTGGTTGCTTGTTCACGTAAACGTATAAGTAACGTGATAGTGGGTAAGTACCATTAGCCGCGTTTTCAGCTGTAGCTTCGATAAACTCATTGCCTTTCTTAGCGATGGCAACAGCTTTAACACCTGCAGTTTTGTAACCGATACCTGAGTAGCCAATCGCATTCAGAGATTGAGAAACAGATTGCACAACAGAAGCTGAACCAGGTTGCTCGTTTACGTTAGCTTTAAAGTCACCTTTACAAAGCGCGTGCTCTTTAAAGTAACCGTAAGTGCCCGATACTGAGTTGCGACCGTAAAGTTGAACGTCTTTGGCAGACCAGTTACCGTCTAAGCCTAAATCGCCCCAACGTTGGATGTCACTGCTACCACATTTGTGAGTTGAAGAAAAAATGCCATCAACTTGCTCAACGCTTAAGCCTTTGATTGGGTTATCTTTGTGCACGAATACGGCTAAAGCATCGATAGCTACACGAATCGCAGTTGGCTTATAACCAAAATGCTTTTCGAACGCTTCAACTTCATTAGGCTTCATCTTACGGCTCATAGGACCGAACTGTGAAGTGCCTTCAGTCAACGCTGGTGGCGCAGTAGAAGAACCCGCCGCTTGGATCTGAATGTTGACGTTAGGGTACATTTGTTTAAATTCTTCTGCCCAAAGTGTCATCATGTTGGCTAAGGTATCTGACCCTACAGATGATAAGTTGCCAGATACACCGCTCGCTTTTTCATAAGTAGGCAAAGATGGATCAATCGATGCCATCGCAGTGGCAGAGAATACACCAGCGGCTGTTAGAGTAATCGCGCCGACAAGCTTTTTCAGTTTCATTATGTGCTCCAGTAGTAAGCTAACTAATTTGTAACTTAAGTTTCTTCAGACGCAGCCAGTATCAATCGCTACAATGACAATTCTATGTCCGTGATATGACACTTAAATGACAATGCACTATTTATCGCTTTTTTCTGTCATTAAATAAAGACTCAATAAACCTAGAAACAAAAACAGGCCCTAATGGCCTGTTTTTATTATTTATTGTAAATATTTCACTCACACATACTATTTCTTACGTTCGATAAGATGCAAAGGGATAATAAAGCTAAAAGTACTGCCTTTACCGACTTCACTGCTGATTTTAAGCTTACTGTGATGGTGGTTAAGCGCATGTTTTACTATCGCTAAACCTAAACCACTACCACCGGTTTGCCTTGAGCGCGCACTGTCTACCCGATAAAAGCGTTCCGTTAATCGACCAATATGCTGAGCCGCAATACCTTCACCCGTATCCGTTACGCTAAAGATGGCACCCGTAGCCACACTGCACCACTGCACTGTAATTTTCCCGCCAGGTTCTGTGTAACGAATCGCATTAGAAATCAAGTTAGAACAGGCACTTCTCAGCTGTAATTCATTGCCGTGAGAATCAAGTCCAGGCTCACAATAGAAACTCAATTCATACTTATCTTGTGCCAGCGCCTTAGCTTCCTCCTTGAGCACCTCCATCAACTGCGTCATATTCACAGTGTTTTCGAGGTTAATATCAGCCGCATCTTCAATTCGCGATAACATCAATAGCTGTTCGACCATAGATTGCATTCGTCGTGTCTGCTGCTGCATCAATGCTAACGGCTTGACGTTCATCGAATCAGGCTCAGCCATGCTTTGCATCATTTCGAGGTAACCCTGTAGCACAGTGAGCGGCGTTTTTAATTCATGCGACACATTGGCGACAAACTCTTTTCGCATTCCCTCAAGCTGACGTATACGAGTGATATCCCGCGCAATTAACAGTAGCTGCCGGTCACCGTAAGCCATGATACGGATTTCAAGCAAACGCCTATCCGATACTGGCGAAGATAACTCCAACGGCTCTTTGTATTGTGCGGATTTAATGTAAGCAGAAAAATCAGGATGACGGATTAAATTATCGATTCGTTGACCATTATCCTGTGGCCACACAAAACCGAGAATGAGTTGCGCTAACTTGTTACACCATAAAATATTATGCTCTGAATCAAGCACGACAGCGGCATCGGGTAACGCCTCAGCACCTTGACGAAATCGTGCCAGCAGTGCGGCCAGTTGACCGACACGCCGACGATTCTTCCCTTGAAGGCGATAAATACCGTTAAATACACCTTCCCAGCTCCCACTGCCCTGCGGCGGCGTGAGTTTCCTATCCCGCCATAACCAAAAGTTAAGCCGTGATAATTGTCGGTAATGCCAGCAAACTAACCCTAGCGTGCCGATAAAGAGTATCCAGAGAAGTTTCCCTACCAATAAACCTATTAGCGCGCAAAGCAGTAGATATAAACCTAAGCGCGTAAACAACCGATACCCTGAATAAGAGTCAGACATAAATAAACCCAAACATCAGGCTAAATAAGAGGAGCACAAGATAGCGTAAAAGCTAACTTGTGCCTAACAGTTATTCAGCACTAAATGCGTGTAGAGAAACGATAACCAGCGCCACGAACCGTTTGGATCAAGCGGTCATGACCAGACTCTTCAACGGCTTTACGAAGGCGTCTGATATGCACGTCAACGGTTCTGTCTTCAACATACACATTGGTGCCCCACACATTATCGAGCAGCTGTTCACGGCTGTAAACACGCTCAGGATGGGTCATAAAAAAGTGTAATAAACGAAATTCGGTTGGGCCCATATCTAATACAGTTTCACCCACACTCACCCTGTGACTCACAGGATCGAGCATTAAGCCCTGTACATCAATGGTTTCTTCTAAACGAGTCGGTGCACTACGACGCAATACAGCTTTAATACGTGCGACCAGCTCTTTAGGGGAAAAAGGTTTAGTGATGTAATCATCGGCGCCAACTTCGAGGCCTTTGACTTTATCTTCCTCTTCACCGCGGGCGGTTAACATAATGATCGGAATTTGGCGCGTAAACTCATCTTGCTTTAAGCGTTTCGCCAATTGAATACCACTTCCGCCAGGAAACATCCAATCCAATAAAATCAGATCGGGGTAAGGCTCCTTTAGCAGCGCAATGGCCGAATCAAAATCTTCCGCCGCAGAGGTGGTAAACCCATGCTGTTCCATTACAAAAGTCAGCATCTCGCGGATGGCCAACTCGTCTTCTACTATCAATATCCTTGCAGTCATAAGTGATTTTCTGTCAGTGAATGTCAACACGGCTATTATTAGTCATTTTTATTACAGATTTATGAATAAGCACGCCGCTTGAGCCATATAGTAGTAATATTTGTCATAATAAGTTTATATAACTGTTTGTTTATAGCAATAAAAAAGGAGGCTATATGCCTAATGCCGTTCACTTAAGAGTGAACGGCATTTTTCTTTGGTCTAACCGGAAACTTGTTTTTGCTCATTTTAAGAACTCGTGGATATGCCCTTTCCCGTTTACCATCCAGCTTAAATTGCCGTGCATTTCGTTCTATATCCAATACGTCTCTCGGGACATTCCCCGGTGTTTGTGATGGCAGTTGTGTCAACTTGAAGATGATATAACTCGCCGCATCCCGAAAACTCAGTTGATTGGGGTGGACCGA